>CANFJC010000023.1 GCA_947447245.1 Comamonadaceae bacterium | reverse complement strand
CCTATCAGTGGGTACGTGACAAGGGGCAAGGGTGTGAGCATTCACAGAGACGACTGCCGCAACTTTCAGTCTTTGGTCACCCGAAATGGCGAGCGAGTCATTGAAGTGCGTTGGGGCATTCAAAAACCTGGACAAACATTGTTGTATCCGGTGGAAGTTTCCATAGAGGCCTCCGACAGGCAGGGCTTACTAAGAGATATTTCTGAGGTGTTTGCCAAAGAAAAAATGAACGTGGTGGGGGTTCAGACCCAGTCCGTCAAAGGCACCGCTTGGATGACTTTTACCGTGGAAGTGGCTGATGCTTCACTCTTAAAGAAGGTGCTGCAAACCGTGAAATCGGTGGCCGGTGTGGGCAGGGTGAAGCGGAATTAGGGGGCTTGGGTAGGTCTAAAGGGGTCATTTTTTGATGCTACAATGCGGGCTGAATTTGTAGGCGCGTAGCTCAGCTGGTTAGAGCACCACCTTGACATGGTGGGGGTCGTTGGTTCGAGTCCAATCGCGCCTACCAATATCTTCAATTAAATCAAGCACCTAGTGGAAACGCTCGGTGCTTTTTTGTTGTCGGTACGGGAATAGTACGGGAAAGTACGTTTAAAACTTCAGTGGATTGTGCGTTCCAGCCGTCAGCTTCAAATTCGTTTAATCACGACTATGACTTCTCGTCAAAATGGTCGTCACTAGCTCCACACACGACATTAGACTTTTTAAGCTTCACTTTCAAAACCGCGTTGCAGCGCGCTAAGGTCATAGACCCTGGGTTGAACCAAGAAACCTTGAACCCGGGATGCTCAAGCGCGAGCACACCAAGAAGCAATCGTACCCAATCGCGGTTGAGCAGGTTTGCCTTGGTCAGTCGTCCATGAGTGGGTGGACGGCCAGTTGATGCGCCTCCATGGAAACGACATTTACCACCTGCTCCAAGGCCAGGGTTTTTACACTGAACCCCAGACTGCCTGGACTTCGCAGCGCAGCGTGGAAGTAAAGCAAGCACTGCTCGTGCTTTAGCCATGTTGTTCATTGCTTTGATCGATGATTTTTCACATCGTGAAATTATCGCAGGATCACAGAAGGTGTGCAATGAGCTGAATTCTGGGCTAATACATGACAGAAATTGTTAATGTCAAGATAGGGCTTAATTTTAAGTAATTATCAAAGATGTTCAACTGCTCGTGATGGTGTTGTCATTTTGAAAGACACTAGACGAACGTATTTTTCAATTCTATTTAAGATGCAGTTAACTCTTAAAGCTTGAATCAAATGTTAGACACCACAAGAATATCAGAACATGTTGCCACCTTATTGGTTGCGGTAAGTCTTTGTGTTCCAACACTTGTTTCAGCTTCAGCATTTGAAGAAGGTCTGGATGCGTACGACATTGGCAAGTATTCCGAAGCGGTTGAATTGTGGACTCGACTTGCAAATGATGGACATCAAGGTGCTCAGTTCAATTTGGAAGTTATGTATGAGCAGGGTGTCGGGTTCAGTTTAGACTTAAAGCAAGCTGCAAACTTGTATAAGAAAGTTGCACTCAAGGGTGATATCGCTGCGCAATTTGCTGTTGCTGCAATGTATGAAAAAGGTATGGGTGTGGAGCTCAACTTGAATGAAGCTCGCAAATGGTACTGAAGAGTAAAGCTAAACAGAGATCCCAGTGCAGATGCAAAGTCTCTTCAGCAATCAGCGCAAGTTATGTTCAACCTATTGCCAAAACCTGAAGTTAATGTGGAAGTTCCGTATGAAGGTGGACGCTTTATTTTTAGTGAAGCAACTGATGATTACTGTGTGATTGCACTTCAAGGAAAAATTACAAACGACACTACATTTCAATTCGTTGAAGTCATGATCGAGACCAAAAAAAACACCTTAATTAAGGTGCTTGATTTAATTGAAGATATTGGTAGGCGCGATTGGACTCGAACCAACGACCCCCACCATGTCAAGGTAGGAATCAGCTATTTAATAATGTCCCAAGAAGTCTAATTTCAGAGCGTACAGAGTAGAAATTAGTCCAACAAGATTCCTTAATATGCCATACACTTTCCCGTACTTTCCCGTACGAAAAATCTAGCATGTCACTCCCTATCAACACCGTAGCAGCAAGAGCAAAACTGAAGCACCGCCGAGAGCCTCATTGGCATCGGATTACTAAGGGGTTTTATTTGGGCTTTCGCAAGATGGCTGCAGCAAGTGAGGGCACGTGGGTGCTACGAACGACATCTGAAGACAACACAAAAGACACATACAAAACACTTGGCGACTACCAAGAGTTGCCTCAGCACCAGCGTTTCGATGCAGCAATAGCCCAAGCTTCGAAGCTTGTCGAACACATTGGCAAGGGTGGCATCACAGCGCCAAAAACGATTCAGGATGTATGCGAGAACTACGCGGCGCACTTACGCCAAACAAAGTCCGAAAAGGCCGCAATCGATGTGGAGCGGCGATTTAAGAGCTACGTGCTAGATGATGCTCGTCTTGCAAAGCTTGAGGTGTCGAAATTAACACCTGCTCATGTCGACACATGGCGCAAAAGATTAGCATCACGTACAGTGAAACAAGGCATGCGAGGCATCAAGCGCAAGGAAACTGGCTATGCCTTGGACAAGCTGGCAAAACTCCGTACGCCAAGCACTTTGAACAGGGACATGACACCCTTTCGCGCAGCCCTGAATCTGGCATTCGAAGAAGGATGGGTAATTGCTGACTTTGCGTGGCGCGGCAAGCTCAAACCAATTGATGACGCCGACAAGAAACGCGATATCTATCTCGACAAGGCTCAGCGAACAACGTTTATAGGTTGTGCACCTCAAGACCTAGCACTTTTCCTTCGCGGCATGGCGATGCTACCGGTGCGTCCTGGTGCGCTGGCAAACTTAACGGTGAGCGACTTCGACAAACGTCTGATGGTGTTGAGCATCAAAGTTGATAAGGCGGGTACCCGCACAATCAAACTACCCCAGTCCACTGCTGCGCTGTTTCTTGATACAGCTAAAGACAAGCTGCCAAATGCACCCCTGTTCTCCCGCGAATGTGGCCTCGCTTGGAATAAAGACTCATGGAAGTACCCGGTAAAAAGCGCCGCATTGGCAGCAAAAATGCCCTCTGGCACAACGGCATACACCCTTCGGCACAGCGTCATCAGCGACCTTGTACATGGCGGTCTAGACTTGCTAACTGTTGCTCAGATTAGCGGCACAAGCGTAAGGATGATCGAAAGGCACTATGGGCACTTGAGAGGAGATATTGCAGCAAATGCCTTGAAGATGTTGGCACTCTGAAGTATTACTAACCCGCGAAGGTTGCCAAATGCAAAGATAGTTTAAAGTGGATTAATGTTCAAGGACGGTCGATGGCTTGTGCACCAATTGGGTTCCCGTTCCTTAATGCAAAGTACTTTGGCTCGTCATTAATCAAATAATATTCTTGGTGAATGCTTGATGCAATATGAATGAATTTTTCTCGCTCAGCTTAGCGCTTGAAGACTGGTTTGATATGCCGCTGTGCGATTTACCTGATGCGATTCGACAAAGGGTCGCAGAGAAATTTTTCCTCACACCCTGGGATAGCTATTCTGCTGAAGGGCGGCGAGCTGCGACACTGCAGTTGGACTACCAAAAGGATAAAACGACGGAACAAGTCCGACAGTTTTGGTGGAATTTAGGTACCCGTATAGAAACCATCAAGACGCAGATTACAGAATGGGAAGAAGTTGCCACGCCCAACGCTGGCGACCTGGTGCTTAAAGAAGCACAACTGGCAAAGCTTCGGCAGGAACTTGCCCGAATGAAGGCGGAGGATTTCGCTGAGGTCGCTCTCATCGGCGATACATCTGCAGAACGTGGACAACTTGGAAGCGTTGACAGTGACAAAGTTCAAGTAGTCACAAGCAAAGGTGCTCCATCAGGCCACCTAACGGCGTTCCGTACAATGAAAAACCTTGTTGCCGAGGAGGTAACTATTGCCTTTGTGGGCGACAGATCTGAGGCTGGTATCGGAGCCAACAACATGTTGGAAATCAAGGCTCGGGGGAATAGCAATCGAGTTGCCTTGGCAGCCATAGATCTGGTGGATCGGCGTCGTGGTACTTTGAACAGCCAGTGCGCAATTCTTTTGGGCATGATCGAAGGACTGACACTTTCCAATTCAAAGGCTAACGTGGCAAAAATTGCCCGACTTCGGAAGGTGTTTAGGAAACACCTGGGCATCGAAAAACCTTTTTACAACTACCGTCAAAGCGCCGGCTGGGAACCACGCTTCAAGATAGAAGATAAACGGGGTGTAGCAGACGACCGCGCCAGGGCTGACGCCGATCGGCGAACTGTTTCGTTAGAGCAATTGACTGAACGCGGCACCCAGCTCGAGTCCGTCAACCAAAACTTCGAGTCCCTCGACCGAGAAAGCGATACAGCCAGTAAGTGGTTGAAGAAAAACGACCCCGACGAGTCTGCATGACAACTCGACAGTTGTCATGACAATTTGCAGAGGTTGATTTCTGCACCCAGCTTAGCTTGTGAAGCAGTTGAGTGACATGTCATGCATAGGTATGTGCGGGAATGTTCCCCACGACTCTAAAAGGTGCAGACATGTTCAACGAAAAAACCGCCATCGGTTGCCAACCGCCCTACACGCCACATGGACCCTCCACAATCCTGCGGTTTCCTGCCACCAAATCTCAGTCGGGCTATTCCCGCTCGACCATTTACCTTCGCATTGCTCAGGGCTTGTGGAGCAAACAAGTCAGATTGGGTCCGCGGTGCGTAGGCTGGCCTGCCAACGAGGTTGCGGCTCTCAACGCTGCACGAATTGCAGGCAAGACGGATGCCGAAATTCGTGAATTGGTGGTGAAGCTTGAAGCGGCCCGCAAGGCTGTTGTCTAAACGGAGCATGTCATGACAACAAAGCCCCAACCCAGTCTAGATAAACCCCAATCACAGATCGACTTACCTACTTCCAGGAGCAACATCATGCAAGACAGTACAAAACCAAAACAAGACGTTTCCAAAATCTCCACAGACCTCAAGTCATTGCGTCTGAAAGCCAACTACGGCGCAACCTTGGGTGTCAAAAAACTGCTTACCTTGGTGACCGTAGGCAAGCCCAAAAAACAGATTTTCTTTCGCACCCACTCCGCCGATGAGATGACCTTTGATGTAATGCTGCTTGAACTAAAGGAATCCCGCGAAAGCTATGTCGTCATGCCAGATGTAGCCCAAGTAGTCAGCGAACTGGTGCGCCCGGTGCGGTTGCACTCTGCCATCGACCGCGAAAACAACCTCTTCCTGATTCCGGTGCCGCTACCGGGAGAGAATGGCACACGCAACCCCTGGCACGATTCGCTAGCTGACGCTTTGGAACACGCCAAATTGAAATGGATACGCATCACCGCGAACATGCACGCGGGCGGCTACGACGTGTGGGGCGCAGCAGTGGATTTGCCTGAGCCAGAGTGGCCTGCCGACGACATCGAAAAGCTGGTCGAAGTAGCCTTTCGCGGCAAGATCATCACTAGTCTGGACCACCCGGTCATTCAAACCCTGCTGGGCAAAATCTGATGTACGCTGCCAACTTTACCGACGGCATCTACCTGCTGGACTTTGAGTTTCATCCCGAACATGGCCGTGAGGGCAATCCACCAGAACCAGTCTGCATGGTTGTCCGGAAATGGCCGTCAGGCAGGACAGAGCGCTACTGGCAGGACGATCTAAAGCGCTTGGCCGTAGCACCCTTCCCAACAGGAGAAAAGGCGCTGTGCGTGGCCTACTTCGCCTCCGCCGAATTGGACTGCTTTCAAGTGTTAGGGTGGCCACAACCAGTCAATGTACTGGACCTCTTCGTTGAATTCCGCTGCCTAACCAATGGCCTGCGCCTGTCTAACGGAAGTGGACTGCTAGGCGCATTGCTGTACTTCGGTCTGCCAAGCATCAGTGGTGAGCAAAAAGATGCAATGCGTGACCTAATCCTGACGGGCGGGCCGTGGAGTGATTCTCAGCAATTGTCGATTCTGGATTACTGTGAAACCGATGTGGTGGCGCTTGCACAATTACTTAACGCCATGAACGATGAGATCGACTGGCCTCGAGCGTTGCTGCGGGGTCGCTACATGCAAGCTGTCTCGTGCATCCAGATGAATGGAGTGCCGCTCGACGTCGAAGAGCTTGAGTTACTCAAGTTGCAGTGGAGTTCAATTCAGGACCAACTGATCGCCGAAATCGACGGTGACTATGGCGTCTACGACGGACGAACCTTCAAGATAGACCGCTTCGAGGCGTACCTGATGGCCAGCGACATCCCCTGGCCACGTTTGGAAAGTGGGCGGCTTGATATGCGCGACAACACTTTCCGAGACATGGCCCGCAGCCACATTCAAATCGCTCCGATTCGCGAGCTCAGGTCGGCATTGTCGGAAATGCGGTTGGCGAACTTGTATGTTGGTGACGATGGACGCAACCGCTGTCTGCTGTCACCCTTTAGGTCCCGAACGGGACGCAATCAACCTTCCAACTCCAAGTTCATCTTCGGTCCCTCGGTCTGGCTGCGCGGCCTGATCAAGCCCCAGCCCGGCTGGGGCCTGGCCTATGTGGACTGGAGCCAGCAGGAGTTTGGTATCGCCGCTGCACTATCCGGTGACCCTGCCATGAGGGCAGCATACCGCAGTGGTGACCCTTACTTGGCATTTGCTATACAGGCCGGTGCAGTGCCAGCACACGCCACCAAGAAGACTCACGAAGCCGAGAGAGACCAGTTCAAGGCATGTGTGCTGGCAGTGCAGTATGGGATGGGCGAGGCAAGCCTGTCGTTGCGCATCAACCAACCGGTAGCACGTGCCCGTCAATTGCTTGAACTTCATCGGCGCACTTACCGCCAATTCTGGAAGTGGTCTAACAGCGCGGTCGATGAGGCTGTTCTCGGGGGGCGTCTGTGGGCTGGGTTTGGCTGGCAGATTCACGCCCGCGACGAACTCAATGACCGCAGTTTGCGCAATTTTCCGATGCAGGCCAATGGAGCGGAGATGCTGCGCATTGCCTGCATCCTGCTCACCGAGGCGGGTATTCGGGTTTGTGCGCCGGTGCATGACGCACTACTGATAGAAGCTCCGCTGGATGAACTGGACGAAGCAATCGCCACAACGAAATCGCTGATGCAGGAGGCCAGCCGAATAGTTCTGGACGGCTTTGAGCTTGGCAGCGATGTTAAGGAGGTACGCTACCCCGAGCGTTATATGGACAAGCGCGGCGTGGTTATGTGGAACAAGGTGATGGCCCTGATCGGGAGATCGGTGATGGTGTGACCTGCGTCAGCCGGACGCACCTACTTGCGTGTGGCTGACGCACCCGTACATTATCTTTATATATTTATAAATATGTATACACCTCTTACCTCTAATGAAGATGTTCCCGTAAGACGATTGCAACTTGACCCTGTAACCGGTAAGTTGAAGGTAGCCCCGAAGAAAATACTGTTTCTCAGGGGGCCAATTCCACTTGAATGGTTAACTAGAGCAACTGCGCTTTCAGGTAAGTCGGTTAATGTGGCTCTCGCATTGTGGTGGCTGCACGGGATGTCAAATGGCAAGCCATTCAAATTAACTCGGATGGCGCTCAAGTACCTTAGCGTAGGGCGGGATGCTGCAAGTGACGGGTTGGTACGCCTAGAACAGGCCGGACTTATTCATGTTGAACGAAAAATGGGCCAACGCCCCGTTATTTCAATAGTTCTATTGCCCGCAAGTCAGTCTTAAATCCGTAGGTCCCTGGTTCGGTCCCAGGTAGAGGAGCCATTTATCACCGGTACATACTGGAGACATCGATTACAGTTTGTATCGGTCACATCGTTAACACCCTAGGCCAAAACGGATTGGGCCCGGGCTCCAGTCCAAAATGTCCATATCGAAGTACCCCAGATCGTAGTCATAAAGCTGACTTGCTAGATCTGGTCTTCCACTTGCATCACGCCCACCCTCTGCCCAGCAAACACCGAGCTGAGCATGATCTTTTCGCGGTCCATGCACATGCGGCCAAACTCGGTGATCACAAACGTCCTGTCATGAAACGGATACGCCAACTCCGGCAGTCCCGTGTATTGGCGGCTTTAGGGCCGGTAAAGATCTCCCGGAATCTTTATCTCAATGCCCTCGTGCGGACGCTCGTAGTTGTACACCCGCATGAAGTGTTCAAACTTGTCTTGCTGCTGCAGCATGTTCATTGCTTTGATCCAAGAGGTTTCGCATTGTGAAATTATCGCAGGGCCACACATTGTGTGCAACGACCCTAATTCGCGGCAAATACATGACAATAACTGTTGATGTCAACTTAGAGAATATGTTCCACCAAAACTGTTCCGGGAGAAAAGATCGGTAACTTAAACATACCGGTGGTACTCGATTACGGGGTCAAGACCAGCCACCAATTGTTGAGTTATTCTAATTCTTGCATCAAGCGAGATACTTCTTCCATTCGCTTCAAGGGGTCTTGCTCGCTAAGCAGTTGCAGTTTGAGTTGGGCACTGATGGGCAGGGCCTCGGCAAATCTGTTGGCCAGCCAACCGCATTGGTCCAAAAGATAAGGCGCAAAAATAGGCAGCTTGTCGATCACGCCTTGTTTCTGTGCAGACGCAATCACTTTGCCAAGTCGGTCTGCATGAGCTTGAAGGCTGGCAGGCAATTCAACTTCTGGATCTTGCGGCAAATAAGACACGCTGCCTTGCCAAACGCCATATGGGCCGGGTTGTACGCCATGCAATTCGAAGCGCAAACCGCCTTGGCACACGATACGGTAAAAAGTGGGCTGGACTTGCTCAAATTCTTTGATGTGCGCTATGCAACCCACTGAATGAAGAGAAGGCACTTGGCCGGGCACTTGAACTTCACTGCCTTCTTTTATCCAGGCCACGCCAAAAGGCAGTTGCTGTTGTTGGCATCGCTTGATCAGGTCGAGGTAGCGCACTTCAAAAATTTGAAGCGACAGCATGCCATCGGGAAACAAGCCTTGTGAGAGTGGGAAGAGGGGGATGGTGTGGTGCACGGTCTAAAGCGGATGAATTGGGGCGCTGATGATGGCAATTACATCATTGTTGAACGATCAAAACAATTGTGATCTGACCCCAATTGATGACCCCAATGAATGTGTGCGAATTGCAATGGGCATGATTCAGATCAACTTGATTTCCTTCAGCCGCTCTAAGCTCAAGGCCAATGAACAGCTCTCTTTGGAAATCACATATTTTGCCCTTTGCATTTTTGCTGGGGCTCCTAGCGGCTGTAACTCTGGCGGGCGATTACTTTTTGCACCGACTCGATTTGGTATGGGTAGGGCGCTATTTGGGCATTCTAGGCACCCTGCTGATCATCTGCGCACTTTATTACTCAGCACGCAAACGCAAGTGGGTGAGCAAGGGCAATCCTAGAACGCTCATTAGGTTGCATGAGTTTGGCACTTGGCTTGGATCGGCCATGGTTTTGATTCATTCTGGAATTCACATCAATGCTGTATTGCCGTGGCTTGCCACTGCGGCCATGTCTGCCATTGTGGTAAGCGGATTGGTTGGCAAAATTTTGCTGAAGCAATCGCAGCAGCACGTTAAAGACAAGCGAGGTTTTTTTGAGCAACAGGGTCAATCGCAAGTTGACATTGAGCGCGCCATGTATTGGGATGCTCTGGCGCTCAAGGCCATGATGCAGTGGCGCAAGGTGCATATCCCTATTTTCTTGATATTTGCGACCCTCGCGTTGGGTCATATTTTCAGCATCTTTTTGTTTTGGGGGTGGGCATGAGCCGCACACTCAAAATCAGTTTGATCATTGGCTTGGCAATGATTGCTGTGTTGACTTTTGTTTTTGCGCATTGGATGGTGGCGCCGGGCGATTTGATGGCAGGTCATGCCCAACTCAATACCGATTGCTTCGCATGCCATTCGGCTTTGACGGGTGCTGATTCTGGCAAATGTGTGACGTGCCACAAACTTTCTGAGATAGGGCGCTTAAGTTCCAAAGGCACGCCAATTTTGAAGGCCAAGACTTCGACTCAGTTTCACCAAGAGTTGAATGCTCAGAACTGCGTCACGTGTCACAGCGATCACAAGGGTGTGATGCGTTACAAGTCAAAAGGACAATTTAACCACGTCTTGTTGAAGGCTGAAACCAATGCCAAGTGTCAGGCTTGTCATCAATTACCATCCGATTCACTTCACAAGGCAATGACGGGCAACTGCAGGCAGTGTCACAGCCAAACCAAGTGGCGGCCAGCAAGCTTTGATCACAACGCGTATTTCGCGTTAGATGAAGATCACGTGGCCACTTGCGTAACTTGCCACTTGGCCAATGACTACAAGCGCTATACCTGCTATGGCTGCCACGAACACACGCTTGCCAACATTCGAAGTGAGCACATGGAGGAGGGCATCAGGCAGTTTGACAATTGCGTTGAATGCCATGGCAGTGGCAACAAGCACGACATCAAGGGGGAAAAAGCATCTAAGGAGGGAAAGCGAGGTAAGCGTGAGGATGATTAGTTGCCACGGGTAGCTTTGGGAGATGCATTACATTAGGCTTTGTCTTTCTTGCGATCTCATTTGCAATGTCCCAACTTTTCTCCGATACGGCTCGCCATCGTCAAATCGGCATTGCCTTGGTCACGGTCACTACCCTGATGTTTGCCGTGTTAGACACCAGTGCCAAGTGGCTGGTGCAAAGCTTGCCTGTATTGCAAGTAGTTTGGTTGCGCTTTGTATTGCACACATTCTTGACCACGGCTATTTTCATGCCCTCGATGGGTGTGAGCTTGTTCAAGATCAATAACCCTCGCTTGCAACTTCTGCGCGGTGTCATGTTGGCTCTCATGACGGGGCTTAACTTTTTTGCATTGCAATTTTTGCAGCTGGCCGAAACGGGTGCTGTTCAGTTTTCTGTTCCGATTTTGATCGCGCTCATTTCAGCTTGGTTGCTTCACGAGCGACTTGACGCCAAGCGATGGGTGGCTATTTGCATTGGTTTTGTTGGCGTGTTGGTCATTATTCGGCCAGGTAGCCACGGCTTCCATCCTGCTATTTTTCTCAGCATCATGAATGCGTTGTTGTATGCGGCCTTCAATCTAATGACACGTCGTTTGGCCAGTAGCGATCATCCTATTTCTACGCAACTTGCCTCTGCGGCTGTGCCATCTCTTTTATTAGCGCCATTTGCCATTTGGTTTTGGCAAGCGCCAGACGGATGGTTCATGTGGTGTGTGATTTTGCTCACTGGCTTAACCGGTGGCTTAGGCCACACCGCTTCGGCCCTTGCACATCGCTACGCCACAGCCGCAGTGTTGGGCCCGTTCTTGTACCAGCAAATCATTTACATGGCCATTGGGGGCTGGTTGGTGTTCGGTCAAATACCCGATTCAGCCGTGGTGCTAGGAGCCGTCATTGTGGTTTGCAGTGGTTTGTATTTGCTGTGGCGAGAGTTTAATGCGCCACCAAAAATTTAAATTTTTAAATTACTTACTGAAATTCTGTAATAAGTTCCCCAGCCAGCGGGGTGTTTTCTAGCATGCCATTTTGATCGGCAATGAGTTGCCCGTTCACCCACACGCCGTGAACCCCCAAAGCATCTGTGTGCAGTCTTGGCGCTCCCAGTGGCAAATCGAAGACGCGCTTCTTGGGGCCGCGACCCACAGTTTGAGGATCAAACAACAGCAGATCTGCCGCATAGCCTTCGCGCAATAAACCTCTGTTTTTCAAGCCCAAAATTTCTGCAGGTTGGGCAGTGAGTTGATGCACGGCTTGGCTCAAGCTCATGGCGCCCATGTCACGCGACCAGTAGCCCAAAAGATGCAAGCCAAAACCAGCGTCATTGAAGAAAGTCAGGTGCGCGCCTGCATCACTGAGTGAAACCAAACTGTGCGGATGGTTCAACATTTTGGCTACAGCGTCTGTATCGCTGTTCAGCAACATGGCTGTGAACACTGTGCGCAAATCTTCTTCAAGCGCCAGATTCAAAGCAAAGTCGAGAGGGTCTAGTCCTGCTTTCGACGCTAAGGCAGCTATGCTTTGCTGCTCATAAACTTGGTTCTCTGGCTTGAAAGTTTCAACCACATGAACCTTTTCCCATTCGCTGTTGAACAAGCGGAACGTGGCGGCTTGTGAAAGTTCTTCTTTGACTTTGGCTCTAAATTCAAAGCTGGCCAGACAAGTTTTGAGTTCGGCGTGCTGCAAACCTAAAACAGGTTTCCAACTGCTCAGACCTTCTACAGGGTAGGCCGATGCAAACGTGAAATCCATGCTTAATGGACAGCATGAAACTTGGCCTGTGAGCTTGTGGCCGCGTTGGTTGGCCTCTGTAATGGCTTTCAAATCATTGAAGACACCATTCGGGTTGGTTGAGTTGTGCAGCAAGGCGGCCACCATGACGGGCCGTTTGCTGGCAGCAGCGAGTGACTCTAAAAATGACACTGGCATCTGCCCACCCTTGGTCACCATGTAAACGCCACCACCTTGGCTGCTCATGGCCAAAGTGAGTTGCATCATTTCCTCATCAGATGCCAAACGCGATGGCATTGGAAAACCGCCTTCACCGTTGTGAGCCGGGCTGGTGCTTGTTGCAAAACCAATGGCCCCTGCTGCCATGGCTTCGCGGACCACTTTGGCCATCTCTGCAATTTCAAAGGCGGTAGCCTCGCGTTTGTTGGCTTCTTCTCCCATGACCCAGGTGCGCACAGAGGAGTGGCCGATGTAGGCTGCCACATTGATGGCGCATTGATTTTTTCTCAGCATGGCCAAATATTCTGGAAAGCTTTCAAAGTCCCAATCGATGCCGTGTTGCAAGACTTGCAGTGACATTCCCTCAACCTGCGTGAGGTTGCGCATGGTGAGTTCGCGGTCTTTGGGCCTGCAAGGTGCAATGGTAAAGCCGCAATTGCCAATGACCGCAGTGGTCACGCCTAGAGCGGGCGAGGGGCGAACGCGAGCGTCCCAAGTAATTTGGGCATCATAGTGTGTGTGCGAGTCAATGATGCCAGGCATGAGCGCAAGGCCAGATGCGTTGACGCAATGGTCGGAGGTGAAGGATAAGTTTGGGCCAATGCCAACAATTTTGCCCTGATGAACAGCCAAATCTTGCACGGCTGGCTCGGCGCCTGAGCCGTCAAACACCAGTGCATTTTGAATCAGCGTGTCAACTTTGTTCATTGCTCTATTTCTACCATGATTTCATTGCGTCGAAACATGGGCAAGGTCCAGGGTGGGTCGTAGCGCGAAAGTTGAACGCTGCTCAATGGCTTGAAGTTTTTACTTTGTAGCCAAGCTAAAAGTTCATCCGACTTGGTTTGAACCCGCGACACGGCGTTAAAGCCCGTAAAGCTGTGAACGGCAAAAAGTTTGCCAGGAATTTCACGCAACTTCACCTCGGCATTGTTCGGCAAAGGAATGTTGGTCATGGTGTATTTGGCGGGCATGACAAAGTGAACACGCCACTTATTGGCAGAGGCCATATCGCCGCCCTGTTGTGTTGCACTTAAGGTCACTGGCGCAGTCATGGCAATTTTTTCAGAAACAGGCTCAAGCGTAACCGGCGCTGTCATGGCGATCTTTGCAGCGGCGCCAGTTTGATTAGCGCGATTGTTGCCAAAAATATAGTCTGCAATTTTTCGAAAGCCTTTGCTGGATGCCTCATCCATATCGCCATCTACCAGCGTTTCGGCCACTAATATGGGCGCATATTGCCGCACTTCAAACGCATCAGTTTTGAGCACAATCTTGAAAGCAGGCTCTTCGATGGCCATGGCATTTTGTCCAATCAACAGAAGAATAAAAGTGTAAAAAATTCGCATAGGTATAAGTTTATTTTTAAATGAAACTTAGGCTGCCCAATACGGTGATGAGTTGGGCAAAGTTGAGGGTGATGGCGGATTTGTGTATTTTTCTAAATTCAGGAATGGCCATCAAGTTGTTGTCTTCCCTGATCTCAGAACCAAGTTGGTCCATTTGGGGAATGACCTTGAAACGCAAAACCAAGGTCAGGATGGCAATGGCCATGGCGCCGATGGCCTGAATGGGTCTGACTGCTGCGGCATAGCTGATGGCAGCTGCAGTGGACACAACAATGGCAAATTTGAAATAGGTGATGTAGAACGACCGAATGAACTTGGAGTCCATGGTGTTGTCGTGCTTCAAAATGAGCAGAGGAATGGAGCCAAACAAAAAATAGGCGGTCACCGCCAGCATGGCAACGGTGAAAATTAAGGAAACTTGGTTGGCGGTCAGCATTTTTGAGGGTAACTCCCCGTAGAAGTGTCTAAGTGGGTAACTTTAAAATCTATTGCGGTGCAGCATACTGTCGTTAATTGCTGTTTTCCGATACAGATTGTTGTTCATTTAGAGAAGTGTGTAAATCATGGTCAGAAAATCCGCCGCCAAAACGACAACTGCTGCCAGCGAAGCACATGCCGACTCGGCCTCTGAATCCAAGGCCAGCCAGCCCCAAAGGGTGATTAAAAAGTACCCGAATCGCAGGCTGTACGACACCACCACGTCCAGTTATGTCACTTTGACGGAAATCAAGCAATTGGTCATGCAGGGACAAACCTTTGTCGTCAGGGACGCCAAAAACGGCGAAGACCTGACCCGCAACCTGCTTCTTCAAATCATTTTGGAGGAAGAATCTGCGGGTGCGCCCATGTTCACCGAAGCCGTTTTGGCCAACATCATTCGCTTTTATGGGCATGCCATGCAGGGCCACATGGGTGCTTATTTAGAGAGCAATTTGCAATCTCTCATGTTGATGCAGTCCAAAATGGGACATCAGTCTCAAAACATCGTGAGTCAGATGCAAGAGCAAATGCAAAAGCAAACGGCTCAATTCTTGAATGCTTTTGGCCTCAAACCTTGAATTTGGCGCCATCGATGGGCAAATACAGGGCTTGGCACTGCGCCGCCAAATAACTGGGACAATAGGGCAATGAACGAAATTGCTACCGCAGTGACTGAAAGCAGTCCTATTTCTGCCCCCAAAGTGGGTTTTGTCAGTCTGGGATGTCCCAAAGCCCTCACTGACTCCGAACTCATCCTCACGCAACTCAGCGCCGAGGGTTATCAAACTTCCAAAACTTTTGAAGGTGCCGATCTGGTCATCGTCAACACCTGCGGCTTCATTGACGATGCCGTGAAGGAAAGCCTGGATACCATTTCTGAAGCCTTGAATGTGAACGGCAAAGTGATTGTCACCGGATGTTTGGGTGCCAAAGAAGCCGAAGGCGGTGGCAACTTGGTCCGTGAAATTCACCCAAGCGTGCTGGCCGTCACCGGACCGCATGCCACCCAAGAAGTCATGGACGCGGTGCACGCGCATTTGCCCAAGCCACACGATCCTTTTATCGACTTGATGCCCAACTCATTTGGCGTGGCAGGGGTCAAACTCACACCCAGGCATTACGCCTATTTGAAAATCAGCGAAGGCTGCAACCACCGCTGCACTTTTTGCATCATTCCATCGATGCGCGGCGATTTGGTGTCAAGGCCGATTGGCGACGTGCTCAAAGAAGCAGAGGCATTGTTTGAAGGCGGCGTGAAAGAGTTGCTGGTCATCAGCCAAGACACTTCTGCCTATGGCGTCGATGTGAAATACCGCATGGGCTTCTGGGAAGGCCGTCCTGTCAAAACGCGCATGCTTGAGCTGGTGCAAACCTTGGGTGAGATTGCGCAGAAGTACGGCGCGTGGGTTCGTTTGCATTACGTCTATCCATACCCTGCGGTGGATGAAGTGCTGCCGCTCATGGCCACAGGTTCCATCTTGCCTTATTTGGATGTGCCCTTGCAGCACAGCCATCCCGATGTGCTCAAGCGCATGAAGCGTCCTGCAAGTGGTGAAAAGAATTTAGAGCGCATTCAAAAGTGGCGCGAAGTGTGTCCGCAATTGGTCGTTCGCAGCACTTTCATTGCCGGTTTTCCGGGTGAAACAGAAGCTGAGTTTGAGCACCTGCTCAACTTTGTGCGGGAAGCACAAATCGACAGAGCGGGTTGTTTTGCATACAGCCCTGTGAAGGGTGCAGTTGCCAATGAATTGGCAGGCATGTTGCCCCAAGCAGTCAGGGAAGAGCGTCGTTCACGCTTCATGCAAGTGGCCGAGGAAGTGTCTGTTCAACGTTTGCAGCAGCGCATAGGCGCCACCATGCAAGTCTTGGTTGATTCAGCGACAGCCATGGGGAAAAAGGGCGGTGTTGGCAGAACCTATGCCGATGCGCCAGAAATTGATGGCGTGGTGAAGTTGTTGCCACCCGAGAAGATCAGCAAAACCTACAAGGTGGGTGAGTTCACACGTGCACGAATTGTGGGCGTAGATGGTCATGATCTTGTCGCTTTGCCTGTCTAAAATGCATGCTTGAAATGCACGCAGATTTGAAAAACAGACCCGAAAAAAAAGCTGCCATGTGTGCAGCTTTGATTAAACTTGGTGCCCAGGAAGGGACTCGAACCCCCACGAAGTTACTCGCTAGTACCTGAAACTAGTGCGTCTACCAATTCCGCCACCTGGGCTCTCAGGACAAGAACTAAGGATTGTATATCAAAAAAATTAGCCAACCCTCTGGACTCCTCGATGAAATCGAAGGCAGTGTGCAAGGACATCGCGATGGTCACGGCTTCTTAATCCGTGATGATGCTGACGGTGATATTTTTCTGCCGCCCAACGAAATGCGTGCAGTGTTGCACAAAGATCGCGTCAAGGTTCGCATCGTTCGACAAGATCGAAAAGGCAGACCTGAAGGGCGTGTGGTTGAAATCATGGAGCGGCCTGCGCATCCCATCATTGGCCGCTTGCTCAATGAAGGCGGCATCTGGATTGTGGCGCCTGAAGACAAGCGTTATGGTCAAGATATTCTCATTCCTAAAGTAGGCATTGGCACAGGCAAGCCGGGTCAAGTGGTGGTGGTTGAACTGACCGAACCACCTGCGTTGTTTGGTCAACCTGTGGGCCGTGTGAAAGAAGTATTGGGCGAAATTGACGACCCCGGTATGGAGATTGACATTGCGGTTCGCAAATACAGTGTGCCGCACGAATTTTCTGCAGCGTGTTTGGAGTTGGCGCGCGAGTTGCCCGACAAAGTTCGCCCGCAAGATTCGAAAGACCGCATTGATTTAACCGATATTCCCTTGGTCACCATTGACGGTGAAGATGCCCGCGACTTTGACGATGCGGTGTATTGCGAGCCCGCCAAAATTGGCAAAGCCAAAGGCTGGCGTTTGCTGGTGGCCATTGCCGATGTCAGCAACTATGTGGGCACAGGCAGCGCGATTGACATCGATGCCTACGACCGTGCCACCAGTGTGTATTTTCCGCGCCGCGTCATTCCCATGCTGCCTGAAAAACTCTCCAATGGTTTGTGCTCACTCAATCCTGAAGTAGAGCGTTTG
>CANFJC010000022.1 GCA_947447245.1 Comamonadaceae bacterium | reverse complement strand
CAACACACGCCCTGAGAAGCTCATGCTTCTTGAGGGGGTATGTCTAGGGCCTCATACAAAGGCAAGATTTCAGCGCGAATTTGTTTGAAGTGGTAGGCGTAAACAAGGGCCGCGCTGAAACCCGCTGTGCCCAAAAAGGCCACGGCATGAGGGCTTCCAATGTGATCTGCCAGCCAGCCAGAACACAGCGAGCCCAGCGGTGACATGCCCAAGAATGACATCACATACAAGGCTGCCACTCGCCCTCGCAATTCATCTGGCACGATGCTTTGAAGCACTGTATTGGTCGAAGCTGCCGTGAGCATCATGCTCAAGGATGAAACAAACAACATAGGCAGCGCCAACCACAAATTCTCAGAGAAAGAGAAGGCCACCAAGCTGAGCCCCGCTGCACCTGCACTCCAACCAATCACTTTGAACAAGCCTCGGATATTGCTTCGAGAAGCCAAGTAGATCATGCCGCACACTGCGCCCATCCCAGCGGCGCTGTAAAGCAGTCCCAAGGTTCTAGAATCGCCATGGAATCTTTCGCTGGCAAACCATGGCATCAGTGAGCCATAAGACTGCAAACAAAAACTGCTGACAGCCAGAAGCAACAACGCGCACCGGCTTGGAAAGAAACCATAAGCGTATTCAACCCCCACCATGAGCTGCTTCAAGATACTTGCAGGGCCCTGTCTCGCAACATGCGCGGCAATTCTTGTGGCGCGCAGCGCTGACAGCACTGCAAAGCGCATGACGCAATTGACGGCAAAACTCCAAACCTCGCCAAAAGTGGCCGTGACCAAACCTCCCAACATGGGGCCAATGAACCTGGCGCCATTCATCACGGTTGAATTGAGTGCAATGGCATTGGTCAATTCTTGCCGATCGGGCAAAAGTTTAGAAATGAGGGCTTGCCTGGCTGGCGCGTCGAAGGCATTGCCCAAACCCAGCACCGCATTGCCCAGCACCACATGCCACGCTTCGATATACCCACTGACCATGAGTGACAACATGACCAAGGATTGCAGCATCGCCAAGGTGTTGGTGGCAAACAATACACGCCGAACATCTAGTCGGTCCAGCAAGACACCAGCAAAGGGGGTGATGACCAACATGGGAATCTGCAAACCGAAGGCCGCCAAACCCAACATCAAAGTGGAGCCAGAAAGTCTGTAGACCAGCCAACTGGTGGCAATCAATTGCACCCAGTTGCCAATTTGGGAAGTACCCTGCCCCACAATGAACAATCGAAAATTCCTGTGCTGAAGCGCACGCAAACTGTTCGGTAGTTTCATGGACTCGAATCGAACTTGACTTTTGCCAAATGGCGCTTAGCCGTGGTTGCCACTGCCGCCCTTTAAGTGGGCATTCATTTGCGCTTCGTTGGGTAAGAACAAAACAATGACGGCACCCAAAGCAGCCACGCAGGTGAGCGCCACCATGAGTTGTGTGAAGCCGGCCACCTTCACCACAGGTCCGAGCAAGTAAACCGCAATCGAGCTGAAACCAAAGGAAATGGCGATGCGCGTACCGCTGACACGTGAGCGCATGGCATCGTCAATGTACCGCACCACCATGGTGTCGCTGAATGGAATGGCACCAAAAACCATCACCATGTAAGCGATGGCTGCAACATACCAAACCCAACCAGAGGTTTGCGAGGCCACCCCAAAAGCCACAATTTGAAGAAGCAAGACACCCAAGAAAAGCGGCTTCATGGGAAACCGATCGAGCAAGCGACCGACCACCAACTGCGCCAAGGATGCCACCGCATAAACGGCAGCCAACAGCATGCCCAAACGGGAAGGATCGTTGACCAGGCCATCCAGTCTCTCCGCCAATAACTGTGCGTTGCCGTTGGTGGTGATGTTGAACAACACGCTGGTGGTGGTGGCCGTTGCCACCATGACCGCGAAAGTTCGCCATGCCACATGCTTAGGCAATTGAACTGAATTGGATTTCTTTTTAGCCGGGGCATTTGACTCTTGGGGTGCCGCCCAAGCAAATACAAACCCGCAAGCGATAGAGACCAAGCCGGGCACGATGAAAGCCAATCGCCATCCCTGCCATGCCACCAAAAATCCTGTGGAAAGGGCCGCCAAGGCAATGCCTAAATTGCCCGCCAGTCCGTTGATGCCGATGGTGAAGCCGGGCCGAACTGCTTTTTGCACCAACATGGGGATACCCACAGGATGGTAAATGGCGGAAAAAACGCCGAGAACTGTGAGCGCAATGCCCATTTGCAGAGGGGTTTGAGTCAGTGAGACACCAATGGCCGAGAAACCCATGCCGAAGAAAAACACCAGCATCATTTGCCTGCGCCCCCACAAATCCCCCATGCGCCCAGCAGGGATCGAGGCAAAACCAAACATCATGAAGGCGCCCACTGTGTAGGGCATCATGTCTTCCCAACCGGCGACCCCAAAATCTTGGGCAATGGCGCTTACAGCGGTGGCAAAAATCAATAAAAACAGATGGTCAAGCGCGTGGCCCAAATTCAGCAGCAGAGAAGGAAGGAATGGCATGCAAACTCGATTCAAGGATTGAGATATCCGAAGGGGCATCCAAAAACACCCATTTGTTGCTCATTAAACCGCGAAATTGAAGTCATTTGTTGTGAACTTCACTCACAGAATCAAGGGAATATCCTGTGCTCAAAATCCAAAAATTCAAATAGGCTTATGGCTCAATTTCGAACCTGAGGAGTTTTACATGGCATCTTTCAAGTTACGCCCGTCGTTTGCATGGGCCTCTACCCTGGCTTTATCACTGAGCATGGCCAGTGCCTTGCTGTCCGCCCCCGCTGCTTTGGCGCAAACTTTTCCCAACAAAGCCATTCGCCTGGTCTGTCCATTTCCTCCAGGTGGCGCTGTTGATATTGCCTCACGTGCCATTGCGCTAGAGTTGTCCAAAAATTTAGGCCAACCCGTCACGGTTGACAACAAACCGGGTGCAGGTGGCAACATTGGTGGGACGGACGTTGCCCGCTCCAACCCAGATGGATACACCTTGTTCATGACCACCAGCGGCATTCAAGCCATCAACCCGGCTCTTTATGCCAAGATGCCTTTTGATCCCAACAAAGATCTTAT
This sequence comes from Comamonadaceae bacterium, assembly GCA_947447245.1. Lineage (GTDB taxonomy): Bacteria > Pseudomonadota > Gammaproteobacteria > Burkholderiales > Burkholderiaceae_C > Limnohabitans_A. Next base: position 14,738 of record CANFJC010000022.1, on the reverse strand, counting down.
ACCCGTCACAGCCCTTGTCTCATTGAACAATGTTTTGGTTCTCCACCCCTCTGTGAAAGCCAACTCTGTCGCAGAAGTCATCGCCCTTGCCAAAGCCCAACCTGGCGTCATCAATTACGCATCCAGCGGCAGTGGCACCAGCATTCACATGTCGGGTGAAATGTTCAGGTCACTGACCAATATCAGCATGACCCACATTCCCTACAAAGGCAGTGCACCCGCATTGAATGACCTCTTGGGCGGCCAAGTCATGATGATGTTTGACAACATCCCTTCAGCCATTCCGCACATTAAGTCTGGCAAGCTCAGAGCGCTGGCCACCACAGGCGCCAAACGCGACCCACTGCTGCCTGACTTGCCCACAGTGGCTGAAGCCGGCGTGCCTGGCTATGAGTCGGGTGTTTGGTTTGGTTTGGCCGTTGCAGCCAACACACCTCGCGACATTGTGATGAAACTCAACGCAGAAGCGGTCAAGGGCACCAAATCGCCAGATTTCGTCAAGCGCATGACCGACTTGGGTTACATCATCATGGGTACCAGCCCTGAAACCATGGCTGAAATGAACAAAGCAGAATTTCAGCGTTGGGGCCCCATTGTCAGAGCTTCTGGCGCCAAAGCCGACTAAGGCCCAACATCGGCAAAGGGCTAAGCGATTTGCCGTGACACGATTCAAACCCCAAAACAATGCCAGCCACGCTTCCTTTTCGCATCATTGTCATGGGTGTTTCCGGTTCTGGTAAGTCAACTTTGGCAGAGGGCCTCTCAAAGTCACTGTCCTTGCGCATGAAAGATGGTGATGAACTTCACCTGCCTGAGAGCATTGCCAAAATGAGCGCAGGCATTGCCCTTGAAGACGCAGATCGCTGGCCATGGCTTGATCGGATTGCGCACTACTTGGCTGACAAGCAGCCTAACGCCTCAGGTCAGGTCGGTGGCATCGTGGCTTGCTCTGCTCTCAAGAAAATCTACCGCGATCGCATACGCCAACAAACAGGCCCCGTGGTATTTCTCTTTTTAAATGGCAAGCCCGAGCTTATTCTGGAGCGCATGCAGCAACGTAAAGGCCATTACATGCAAGCGGGCTTGTTAGACAGTCAATTGCAAACACTTGAAAAACCAAGTTTGGACGAACACGATGTGATTGAACTTGACATCCAGCCATCCGTTGATGAAATTCTTCACACGGCGCTTGAACAACTTAAAGCCTATGCGCAAGTTGACCTAAACCCACCAACTGCTTCCCTTCACACTTTATAGGACAGTCATGTTCATTCGATGCGCATTTTTTCAAGGCAATGTCAAACCAGGCATGGAAGAAACCTTCAACAACTACATTCGCAAGGAACTGGTTCCCTTGTGGACACGTTTTCCTGGCGCGCAAGAAGTGCGCGTTTTAAGGCAAGTAGAAAGCGACGTGGCCGACCCCCACTTTGGCATGGTGCTTTCGGTGCGCTACCCCACACGCGAATCGATTGAAATTGCGTTGGCTTCAGAGGTTCGCCTCAAAAGCCGCGAAGTTTCAAAAGACCTGATTGCCATGTTTGATGGCACGGTGTTCCATACCGTTTTCAGCGCTGACGAGTATGCGCTGCCGACCGATTAATTTTTATCAACCACGTTAAAACCTCAGGAGACTCCACCATGAAAATTTCTCGCATTCTCGTTGCTTGCCTGATCGCCAGCATGGGCTCGGCAGCTTTTGCCGCCAAGTTCAACCTCAAAATGGGCCACGCTGTGAACACCACAGACGGTCAACACGCAGCAGCTTTGAAGTTGGCTGAGCTGGTCAAACAACGCACCAATGGCGATGTTGAAATTACAGTTTTCCCCGCCAACCAGTTGGGTAACGATGCGGCCATGATCAACGGTGTGCGCGGTGGCACCATTGACATCGTTTCTAGCGGGGCTTCCAACTACAACGGTATCGTACCCAATACTGCCGCTATGGAATTGCCGTTTGTCTTTCGCAATGCGCAGCATGCTTACCATGTGCTTGATGGCGCGGTTGGCACAGGTGTTTTGAACGAACTCGCGCCCCACGGCATGAAGGGTTTGGCTTATTGGGAAAACGGCTGGCGCGCTTTCACCAACAACAAACGCCCAGTCAACAAGCCAGAAGACTTGAAGGGTCTGAAAATTCGCTCTACGCCCAACCCCTATCACATTCAAGCATTTAAATTGTTGGGTATGAACCCATCACCCATGCCAATTGCCGAGCTCTACACGGCTTTGGAAACCGGCACCTTTGATGCCCAAGAACATCCTATCAACGTGACTTGGTCTTCAAAGTTTTACGAAGTTCAGAAACACCTGACTGTGAGCAACCATGTTTACTCACCACTGATTGTGGCCATGAACAAAGCCAAGTTTGATGCCTTGCCTGCAAACTTTCAAACCATCGTGGTGGATGCTGCTCGCGAAGCTGCCAAATACCAGCGCGACTTGAACGCTCAAAATGCTGGCAAAGTGGTTGCAGACTTGAAGAAGTCCGGCATGCAAGTGATAGAAAATGTTGACATGGCGCCTTTCCAGAAAATTGTGTCTGCAGAAATTGCCAAAACCTTTGGCGAAAAGAACGGCCCAGCTTTGTTGCAAGCCATCGAAAACACCAAGTAATTTATCCTTTGAAAGCCCTCTCTCTAAAAGGAGGGCTTTTTAATGTTTGGTTCCTATGAAAAAAATAAATGACCTGTTTTTTCGACTGGCCGAATTCACCTTGGTGCTCATGCTGTCCGCCATGGTCATCATGGTCTTTGGCAATGTGGTTTTGCGCTACGGCTTTAACGACGGCATCATCAGTTCGGAAGAATTGTCGCGTTTCTTGTTCATTTGGATCACATTTTTGGGCGCCATTGTCACCATGCGTGACAACGCTCACTTAGGACTTGACTCGGTGGTGCGCAAGCTCAGCCTTTCGGGCAAAAAAATAGCATTTGGCATTTCAAATATTTTGATGCTGATGTGCTGTGTGCTCATGTTTTATGGCACTTTCAAACAACACGGCATCAATGCCACAACCCGATCCGGCGTCACTGAGCTTCCCATGAGTTGGGTGTATGGCGTGGGTTACATCACCAGCATTGCCATGGGCCTCATGATCATTGGCAAACTGGTGCGCTTGGCCAAAGGCGAATTCAACGAAGCCGATCTCATTCAAGTGACCGACTCTGAAGAAGATGCCAAGCCGCACATGCAAGAGGCTGCCAAATGACCGTTTTCGTTTTCATTGCCTCGCTGCTGGCAGCCATGGCATTGGGCATGCCCTTGGCTTTTTCACTCATCGTATCGGGTGTCGCGCTCATGCTGCACCTAGACAACTTCGACACACAAATCGTGTCGCAAAATTTAATCAATGGTGCAGATAACTTTCCATTGATGGCTGTGCCGTTCTTCATGCTGGCGGGAGAGCTGATGAACGCTGGCGGCATGAGTCGACGCATCGTTAACTCGGCATTGGTTTGGGTGGGTCACTTCAAAGGTGGCTTGGGTTATGTGGCCGTTTTTGCAGCCATCATCATGGCCAGTCTTTCTGGCTCCGCAGTCGCTGACACAGCAGCCTTAGCAGCCGTGCTCATGCCCATGATGCGCGAAGCTGGTTACCGCATGGACCGGTCTGCTGGACTCATTGCAGCAGGGGGCATCATTGCGCCGGTGATCCCACCTTCTATTGGCTTCATCTTGTTTGGTGTGATTGGCGGCGTCTCTATTTCTAAACTTTTCATGGCTGGAATTTTCCCTGGCATTTTGATGGGTGTTGCTTTGCTCATCACATGGTGGATCGTGGCACGCAAAGATGACGTGAAAGTGTCTGCGAGCGTGCCCATGAAAGAAAAAGTTCGCGTCACCATCGATGCATTTTGGTGCTACCTCTTGGCCCTCACCATCATTGGCGGCATGAAAATGGGCATTTTTACGCCGACCGAAGCGGCTGTGGTGGCGGTGGTTTACTCGCTGCTCATTGGCCTGTTTGTTTACCGTGAAATCAAATTCAAAGATTTGTACGGCATCATTTTGGCTGCGGCCAAAACTTCCTCGGTTGTCATGTTCTTGGTTGCCGCGGCCTTGGTCTCCGCATGGCTGATCACCATTGCCAACATTCCCGCTCAAGTGGTTGACATGTTGCGGCCCTTCATCGACAACCCAACCCTTTTGATGGTCATGCTGATGCTGATGGTGTTGATAGTTGGCACGGCGCTTGACTTTGCACCCACGGTCCTCATCTTGACACCCGTGCTGATGCCTTTGGTTCGCGAAGCAGGCATCAACCCTGTTTACTTTGGCGTCTTGTTCATCATCAACAATGCCATTGGATTGCTCACACCGCCTGTCGGCACCGTGCTCAATGTGGTCTGTGGTGTAGGACGCATTCCCATGCACGAAGTGATCAGAGGCGTGATGCCATTTCTGATTTCACAAGTGATCGTCATGGGTCTGTTGGTAGCATTCCCGATCTTGGTCATGGGCCCACTTAAATGGCTCTCTAGTTAATTTCAATTCAAGCATGACAGTTCTCCAATCATTTCAACTGAAGGGCAAACTTGCCCTCATTACTGGCTCGTCCGCAGGCATCGGATTTGCGCTGGCTCGCGCACTGGGCGAAGCAGGCGCGCATGTCATCCTCAACGGACGCAATGCAGACAAAGTTGCAGCGGCGGCAGCCACCCTTCAAGCCGAAGGCTTGATGGTCAGCCAATCGGTTTTTGATGTCACCCATGCCCCAACTGTGGCGTCTGCTGTGAATCAAATTGAAGCCGACATCGGTGAACTTGAAATCTTGATCAACAACGCTGGCATGCAAATTCGCGGTCCCTTGCATGAATACAAAGACGAAGATTGGCATACCCTCATGCGCACCAACCTCGACAGCGTCTACTTTGTGGGCAAGACGGTGGCGCAAAAAATGATCCCGCGTGGTCACGGCAAAATCATCAACATCTGCTCTGTTCAAAGCGAACTAGGGCGCCCTGGCATCGCGCCCTACACCGCCAGCAAGGGCGCCGTCAAAATGCTCACCAAGGGCATGGCCATTGATTGGGGCCAATTTGGCATCAACGTGAATGGCTTGGGCCCAGGTTATTTCAAAACCGAACTGAACCAAAAATTGGTAGACGATCCACAGTTCTCGACTTGGTTGGTGGGCAGAACACCCAGCCGCCGCTGGGGCGATGTCGAAGATTTGGGCGGTGCAGCCGTCTTTTTAGCCAGCGACGCCTCGCGGTTTGTCAATGGACACATCCTTTATGTGGATGGTGGCGTCACGGCTACACTCTAACTTTCCCGTTGAAAGGCTCTCTTCATGCGCGCGCTCATTTGCCACTCTGCCAAAGATTTAAGAATTGAAACGACTGAACTTCCCGACATGGGCCCCGATCAAGTTCGCGTGAAAGTTGCTTTTGGAGGCATTTGTGGCTCTGATTTGCATTATTACCAACACGGCGGTTTTGGGACTGTGCGCATCAAACAACCGATGGCACTCGGGCATGAAATATCGGGTGTGGTCAGCGCCCTCGGTGCCAATGTCAAGCATCTCACAGTGGGCCAGCGCATTGCCATTTCGCCTTCGCGCCCCTGCGGCTCTTGCCGCTTTTGCCAAATGGGGCAGCAAAATCATTGTTTGAACATGCGCTTCTTTGGCAGCGCCATGCCCTTCCCTCACATTCAAGGTGCCTTTGCCGAGCAACTGGTCATTGAAGCCTACCAAGCCCACGCCATTGGCCAACATTTGAGTCTTTCAGAAGCCGCTTTGGCCGAGCCCTTGTCGGTGGGCTTGCATGCCATTCAACGCGCTGGCGGCGTGCTGGGCAAACAAGTTTTTGTCACAGGCTGCGGCCCTATTGGCTCGCTGCTCATTGGTGCTTTGCGCCGCGCCGGTGCAGCCCGCATTGTGGCCGCCGACATTGCTGACCTGCCCTTGAAATGCGCCAAAGAGATGGGCGCCGACGAAACCATCAACCTCAAAACTCAGCCCGAGTTGCTCGACAAATACAAAGCCGACAAAGGCCAGTTTGATGCCGTGTTTGAAGCTTCTGGCAGCGAGCCTGCTTTGCGTGCAGGCCTTGACGTCATCGTGCCACGTGGCATTTTGGTCACAGTGGGTATGGGTGGCGACATGAGCTTGCCCATGACACAGTTGGTGGCCAAAGAAGTTGATTTGCGCGGCACTTTCCGCTTTCATGCGGAATTTGCCACAGCGGTTCAGTTCTTGAATGAAGGCCTGATCAATGGCAAGCCTGTCATCACGGGCATCTTGCCCATGGACAAAGCGGTGGAAGCTTTTGAATTGGCTTGCGACAAATCGCAATCACTGAAAGTTCAAATCGAATTTGAAGCCGCTTGATGAAAAGCCAAATTGACCATTTGGTTGTTGCAGCCCACAGTTTGCAACAAGGTGTTGAATGGTGCGAAGCCACCTTAGGCATCACACCCGCTGCGGGTGGTGAGCATGAAAAATACGGCACACACAACCGCCTGTTTAAAATTGCCACGCCCGCTTTTCCAGTTGCCTATTTGGAAATCATTGCCATCAACCCCGATGCCATGATTGAAAAAAAGCCGCCCCCCACACGTTGGTTTGATTTAGACAACTCGCAGCTTCAAGCTGAGTTGCTCAAGTCGCCTCGCCTCATTCACTTTGTCGCCAATACAAGCAACATTCAAGATGCACGCCATGCATGGAAAGCCCAAGGCATTGATCGCGGGCCCGTTATCCATGCCAGCCGCAAAACGCCCAAGGGCTTGCTGCAATGGCAAATCACCGTCAGGCTTGACGGCGACAGGCTGTTTGATGGCACCCTGCCCACCTTGATTCAGTGGGGCAAGCCGGAAGCTGCCGATCCCATGCACTTGCATCCTCGCAATCACTTGCCACGTTCAGGCGTGTCACTGAAGTCTTTGAGCGTCTCGCATCCAAGCGCTGGCAAAATTCAAGCAGCCTATGACGCCATATCGCTTGGCAACATCTTAGTCTCCGAGGGGACTGCAAACATCGTTGCCACTCTTCAAACACCCAAAGGTCTGGTTACGCTAGAGAGTTTAGGCATTTGAAAATGAACGCTTCGCTTCAAACAGCATCCCAGAGCGCGGTGAAGGAAAATTCAATCATCGATGTCTTGATTGTGGGTGCTGGTTTGTCTGGCATTGGTGCCGCCAAACATTTGCAAATGCATTGCCCGCAAACCAGTTGGTGCATATTGGAATCAAGAGACGCCATTGGTGGCACGTGGGACTTGTTCCGATATCCAGGCATCCGCTCAGACTCTGACATGTACACCTTGGGATACTCCTTCAAACCTTGGTTAGACCACAAGTCGATTGCCGATGGCAGCACCATTCGCCAATACATTCAAAAAACGGCCGATGAAAACGGCATCACGCCTCACATCCGCCATGGCCATTCGGTGACGCATGCCACATGGTCATCCGATGAAGCCTGCTGGACCATTACAGTCAGTCAAAAACAAACTGATCAGCCGGTCATTTTGAAAGCAAGATTTTTGTACCTGTGCTGCGGCTACTACAGTTATAAAAATGGCTATCAACCTGATTTTCCAGGCCAAGCCAATTTCAAAGGCGAGTGGGTTCATCCTCAATTCTGGCCTGCCAAGCTGAACTACGATCAGAAAAAAGTGGTGGTTATCGGCAGCGGTGCAACAGCCGTTACGTTGGTGCCTGAGATGGCCAAAACCGCAGCGCATGTGACCATGTTGCAGCGCTCTCCTACCTATGTCATTTCACGGCCAGCAGAAGATAATTTTTCGCTGAAATTGCAAAAGTACTTGCCCATGAAATGGGCCTATCAGCTCACACGGGTCAAAAATGTCAGCTTAGGTATGTTGTCTTTTCAATTGGCTCGCAGCCAACCCGAATTTGTGAAACGCTACTTGGTGAAGATGGCTGCCAAGCAACTGCGCTCTGATGAACAAGCCAAGCATTTTTCGCCCGATTACAAACCTTGGGATCAAAGACTTTGCCTTGTGCCTGACGGTGATCTGTTCAAACAAATCAGGCGCGGCAATGCCAGTGTGGTCACCGACACCATTCAAGCTGTCACTGAAAACGGCATTGAATTGAAAAGCGGCAAGACGCTGGAAGCAGACATCATTGTGTCTGCCACTGGTTTGACTTTGAATTTGTTGGGCGACATTCAAATTGAAGTGGATGGCAAGCCCTTCACTGCCCCTCAAGCCATGGCCTACAGGGGCATGTGGTTGTCTGGCTTGCCCAATGCCATCATGACTTTCGGTTACACCAATGCTTCATGGACTTTGAAAGCCGACCTCACCGCCGTGTACACCTGCAGGCTCATCAATTACATGCGCAAAAAGGGCTACAAAAAAGCCGTGCCAGTTCGCGATCCCCTCGTCCAAGAAGATGACTATTTGTCTTTTACTTCTGGTTATGTCCAACGCGCCCGAACGGTCTTGCCTAAACAAGGCAAAAGTGCGCCGTGGCAAGTCAATCAAAATTATTTGAAAGACATTTTTCTGATCAAATATGGCCGTCTGAATGATGGTGTCATGCACTTCAGCTAAAACTTTTCGAGGCACCCATGCTTGTTTTATGGATCTTGTTTCTGCTCTTCATGAGCCTGGTGGGATTGGTGTTGTTCGCGGCCTTTTCAAACAAAAAGGCTGAGCAACTTTTACCCCCATCTGGCAGCTTTGCCAAATTAGGATCGACCCGTTTGCACTATGTCGATCAAGGACAGGGGCCGGCCATTGTCATGATTCATGGTTTAGCGGGGAATTTGCACAACTTCACCTACGGCGTAGCCACACCCTTGGCCCAAAACCACCGGGTTATCTGCGTTGATCGCCCAGGTTGCGGTTACTCCACGCGCCCCTCTAACGCCGATGCCAGCCTTGAAGCGCAAGCCGATACCATTGTGAGCTTGCTCGACCACTTGCAAATTGAGTCTGCCGTTTTTGTGGGTCATTCCTTGGGAGGCGCCATTTCATTGGCTGCTGCACAAAGACACCCTGACAGAGTCAAAGCCTTGGCTTTGATTGCACCTCTGACGCATTTACCCGATGCACCCTCACCCGTTTTCAAAGCGCTCGATGTCCCATCACCCCTGCTTCGAAGCCTACTCGCTTGGACCTTGGCCATTCCAGGAACGCTTTATCGAATGTCATTGAGTTTGAAAGTTGTTTTTGGCCCAGAGAGAGCCCCCTCAGACTTTGCCATTCGGGGCGGAGGCATCTTGTCGCTCAAGCCTCAGACCTTTATCAGCGCCTCTAGCGACTTGCAAAATGTGGGCTGGAGCATGCCCGATATTGAGGCGGCATACGCCAACATGAAAACACCCGTTCATGTTTTGTTCGCTCACGAAGATCGCATTTTGGATTGCAAACTGAATGGCGAAGATTTACCCTCTCGCATTCCTGGCGCGCAAATTAGCTTGGTAAGCGGTGGGCACATGCTGCCCGTGACCCAGGTAGAACTGTGTGTTCAATTCATTGAAGGCGTGGCAGGGTAAGACACGGGCTTGGCGTCTTGGTGCCACACTTTGTACTTGTGCATCACCTGCGCATAGGCCTCTGAGTCTTCAAAACTTGTCAGCCAGTTTTGCAAGGGCTTCCACGCTTGCGCATCAAACCATGCACGGTCTGTTCGAGCAAATTGCCGCACGAAGGGTGCAATGGCGGCGTCAACCCAGCACCATGCAGGGCCCATCAAGCCCGCTGCCTGGCTTAATCTGACATTGAGTTGGTTTAAGAACAATGAACCCTGTTGTCGATGCGCCATGCCATCGGGCAGATCGTAGCGATTGGGGTATTTGTAGCGATCTAAATGGTGTTTGAATTCGCTGTCGCATTGGTGCACCAGCGCCATCGCATCTGGGTGCATGGCAGTGCCTGCAGTCGACCAATGCTCAGGGTCACTTTGCTGCAAAGCCCAGTTGAGAATGTCCAAACTTTCCTCGAGCACTTGATCCTTCAAAACCAAGACCGGCACAGTGCCTTTGGGTGAGACAAGCAACATGCTTTCGGGTTTTTGCGACAGCGCAATTTCGCGAATTTCACAGCGTATGCCGCTCGAGAGCAGCGCCAATCTGGCGCGCATGGCATAAGGGCAACGACGGAAGGAATACAAAATAGGTGCATCAGCAGGTAACAAAGCAGCCACCCTTTCTTGGCGTTGCGGCGTGCCAATGTGATTGATCTGACGCGCCTTGGCAATTTCCCATTGTTTTTGTCTTTCCCTTGCGCTGCTCTTTTGAACCTCGCTGGTGTGGGCATGACACCGAGGGCAACTCACGCCCAACTCAAACATGGGCGATGCTTTGGCGCCAGGCGGCAAAGGTTCACGGCAAGCGCGGCATAACTCATGAGGGCCAGGCGTTAAACCATGACCCACAGACACACGCTCGTCAAACACAAAGCACTCGCCCTCCCACAGGCTTTTCTCGGGCGGCACAAGCTCTAGGTATTTCAGGATGCCGCCTTGCAAATGATAGACATCTTCAAAGCCATGTTCCAACATCAAAGAAGTTGATTTTTCGCACCGAATTCCGCCCGTGCAAAACATGGCCACCCTTGGCTTTTGGCCATTTTTTGCTTCCAAAGCTTTCGCTTGCTTCACCCAATCAGGCAGTTGCGAAAAACTTTGAATCTGCGGATCGACAGCGCCTTTGAAAGTGCCAATTTCGACTTCATAGTCATTGCGCGTGTCGATGAGCACCACATCCGGTGCAGAAATAAGAGCGTTCCAATCTTCTGGTTTCACGTACTGGCCCACACGCTTTGTCGGGCTGATGCCATCGACACCCAGCGTGACAATTTCTTTTTTGAGGCGAACTTTCATGCGGTGAAAAGGCGCTTTGTTTGAAACTGACTCTTTGTGCTCTAGGTCAGCCAACTTCGGATCTTGTCGCAAGTAAGCCAGTACCGCATGCACGTCTTCTGGCATACCCGCAATCGTGCTGTTGATGCCTTCACGCGCCAACAATATCAAACCCTTGACGTTGTGCGCTTCGCAAAATGCAAGCAGGGATGCACGCCGATCTGCATAGTCGGGCAAATCAACAAACTTGTAAAAGGCCGCAGTGAGGTAACTGGTTTCAGTCGCATTCAAGGTCATCCCTCTATTTTGCCTTGAGTCAGGTCGGAGACGGGCTGATCTATGTCAGATGCTTCAAAATAAGCGAGTTTTGTCTTAAGGCGCTTTGCGTTTAAAAATGATGTTTCTAAGATCTTTCAAAGCTCATCCTCGTCTTCGTCTGGGGCTTTGCTTCATCTATTCGCTGCTCAGTTCAGCCGCTTTCGCCCAAAGCCCATTTTTTGAGATCACCCAAAAGCCGGCTCAGGTGGCTGTGACCACGGCTCACCCTATGGCCACAGAGGCTGCACTCCAAATGCTTCAGCAAGGCGGTTCTGCGATTGACGCAGCCATTGCTGCACAATTGATGCTGGGATTGGTTGAGTCGCAATCCTCTGGTTTGGGCGGCGGGACTTTCTTGATGCATTGGGATGCCGCTCAAAAATCGCTGACCAGCCTAGATGGCCTTGCCATCTCACCTCAAAAAACCACAGCCTCCCTGACCACCGATGTCGATGGCAGTCAACTGCCCTATGCGTCAATGGGCCGCGGCGGTCGAAGTGCTGGCGTGCCAGGTACCCTTCCCTTGTTGGCCAAAGCTCACGCCAAGTTTGGCAAATTGACTTGGCCCGCCCTCTTTGCGCCTGCCATAGAAGCTGCCAGCAAGGGTTTTCCCATGCCAGCCTACATGCATCAAATTTTGTCTGCGCCAACAGCCGCCAAGGATCACCCCGACATGTTGGCTTTGTATTTTGACGAGGCTCAAAAGGTCAAGCCAGTGGGCACGCTGATTGCCAACCCCGACTATGCCAAGACGCTTCAAAGTATCGCGCTCAAAGGTCCCTCCGCAATTTGGGCGGATGGTGCCAGCACGGATTTTTTGGCTGCCGTTCAAAGGGGCTTCAAGCCTTCTCTGATGTCCGAAGATGATTTGAAAAACTACCCAGTAGAAGAACGAGAACCCCTTTGTGGCCCTTACCTTCGGTACCGCATTTGCGTGATGGCTCCGCCTTCATTTGGTGGTGTGATGGTTCTGCAGGTTTTGCAAATGTTGGCCGAAAAATCTAGCTTAGGCACTGACTTTAACCAAGCCGAGTTTGCACATGCCTTTGCAGAGGCCGGTAAATTAGCGCAAGCAGATCGACATCGCTACGTGGCAGACCCTGCATTTTTCAAAGTGCCCGCCAAGGCCTTGGTCAATCCGGCTTACGTCAAACAAAGGGCCGCCCTGATTCAATCCAACACGCTGCCCAGTTATGTCCCAGGACAACCGGAAGCCCTGTTGGCTGAGTCATCTGGTCAGACCCTTGCACCAACCGCTGCTCCCAGTGCCGATGCAACCAGCCAATTGGCAGTTGTCGATGCACAAGGCAACGCAGTCAGCATGACCACCACCAACAATTTGAATTTTGGTTCGCGCATCTTGGTGCAAGGTTATGTGTTGAACAACGCCATGACCAACTTCACCACTTCGCCCAAACCCGGCGAAATAGCACCCAACAAAATGGAGCCCCGAAAAAGACCTGTCACTTCCATGGTGCCGACCATGGTTTTTGATGAGGCCGGTCAATTGGTCACGCTGGGTGGATCGGCTGGCGGCGGTCAGATTGTGGACTATGTTTCTGCCAATTTGATTCGCATGTTGGCAAACCAATTGAGTCCTTTTGAAGCCCTGGCACAAGGGCACATTTCAACGGCCATCCCCAATCGGGTTCAACTTGAAAAAGGCACTTCTGCCGCCCAATTGGCCGAGGCCCTTCAGGCCAAAGGCCAAAAAGTAGAAGTCGTGCCCATGAACAGTGGCATGGGATTTTTAAAGCGAACTGGCAATGCTTGGATCGGTTCAGCTGATCCGCGCAGAGACGGTGTGGCTTGGGGCTTTAACCCCAAACCTTAGGAAACAAAGCGTCGTTCATTTCGGCGCCATCTGGCAAGCGTTTTTCCAAACCAGCAAAAGGTGGCGACGTGACCCAGCGGCGCACCGCATGGCGCGCATCGTCGCCAAGGTATCTGGCAGAAAACACTCGCCTTCTGCTCTCAGGTCCTACACCGCTAGAAGCATGCAGTGACAGCATCTGAAACGCCACACAGTCGCCTGGCTCTAAGGCCCACGCAAGTTGCTTGTATTCATCGGGCTTGTCTTCAATCGATGGCAACTCAGCCAAGCTTCCCTCTGGAAACCATTTGGCTTGCTGGTCTCTGAAAGTTCGAGGCATGTACCAGGTACCCAAATGCGATTGCGCCACAAACCTGAGTGTGCTGGCCAAAGGCACAGGATCAACCGGAATCCAAAAACTCACATTTTGGCGACCACTCACGTTGTAATACGGTTGATCTTGGTGCCAAGGTGTTGCTTGCTTTGTGCCAGGCTCCTTGACCAACAAATGGTCGTGATAAAGACGCACAGTTTGCGACTGCATGAGTTGCGCTGCCAAATGAGGCAAAGTTGAATGGCACAAAATGCTTTGATAGTCTGGATTCGATTGCCAAGTGCAAAAGTCTTCGACGAAGCGCCCCGGATCATTGGGCTGACTGGCCACTTGCACCAAGTCACTCAAATGTGTCAGATTGTGTTCAATGCCCTGTTCGAGTGTTTGAATTTCCTGCGCATTGAAAACACCGCGCAACACAACGGCGCCCAAGCGCTGATAGCTTTCAATGGTTTCGGGCGTCAGCACATGTGTTCTCGACATAGGACTCACATCAAATGGTTTTCAACAACTCGGCCGTTTCAAAAAGTGGCAAGCCCATGATGCCCGTGTAGGAGCCCTGGATGTCTGAAATATAAGCAGCGGCCATGCCTTGAATACCGTAGGCGCCCGCTTTGCCAAAGGGCTCGCCTGTTGCGACATAGGCTTTGATCTCTGACAACTTCATGGGCGCAAAAGTCACTTTAGAAACAGACACACTCAAGTGACGCTGACGGCCAGAAGCCACAGCCACGGCGGTTAAAACTCGGTGAGTTTGGCCAGACAAGGTTTTTAAAATTCGCACAGCATCTTGTGCATTTTCGGGTTTGCCTAGAATGACTCGCCTCAGAGCCACCGTGGTGTCTGCGCACAACACGGGCGCGGGTTTTAAGTGACGCGCCTGCATCCGTTTGACGGCCGCTTCAAGTTTCAATTGCGTCACACGTTTCACGTAGGTCAAAGGCGCTTCACCTGGTATCACGCGCTCCAGCGATTCAGCATCTTCGTCTGGTGCGGCCAACAACAACTCATACCGAACACCCATCTGTTCGAGCAATTGTTGGCGCCTCGGACTTTGCGAGGCAAGGTAAACAAAATCTTTCATCGCACGTTTATTCTCGGTGGTAAGGATGATTGGCATTGATGGACCAGGCACGGTACAACTGTTCAATGAGCAAGACCCTGGCCATGGCATGAGGCAGTGTGAGATCGGACAAACGAATGCGCTCATGCGCAGCATCTCTGAACGCTGGCTCTAAACCATCTGGGCCCCCAATGATCAGCGCCACATCATCGCCACCCAGTTGCCAATCTTTCAGGCGTTGCGCTAGGGCCGTGGTTCTCAGGGCAGTGCCGCGCTCGTCTAACACCACAATGCGAGTGCCGCGTGGGATGACCGCCTCGATGCGTTGCCGCTCTGCAGCCACCAAGTTTTCGTAGGTTTTAGAACTGCGAGGCTCGGTCTTGACTGCCTTGAGCTCTACTTTGAGTTCAGGGGGAAAGCGTTTG
>CANFJC010000021.1 GCA_947447245.1 Comamonadaceae bacterium | reverse complement strand
GGGCACAGGGCTGCATCCTGCCACTTTAATTTTGGGCACCTCGCCAGGCGGCATTGCTGAGATGGCCATCACGGCCAAAGTTTTGGAGTTGGGTGCGCCAGTGGTCACGGCGTTTCAGGTGTGCCGCTTGATGGCGGTGCTGCTCATTGTGGGGCCACTTTACCGCAGGCTAGAGCTACCCGATTGAGCAAGGGGGAACAGGAAGACTAGTGAACCACAACGGGTTGCTGTGCCAGACCTGTGTAGCGCTCTAAAGTGTCTTCCACTTCTTCTTGTGTAGGGGTATTTTCTTGCCAAGCCTGAATGTGCAATTGGAACATTTCTGCCCAAGAGCCATCAAGGTAAACCTCTTTGCCTGATCGTTTGTCGACAATTTCAAACCCGTGTCGCTCTAGCGTGGGCGGTTTTGAGATGGATGCCGCCTCACCGGTGTCGTTGGCCAACACATGCATGACGGCAAAAGATTCAGATTCGTACAACAAGTTCATAGTGACATTCTGACTGAAGTCTGTCTACTTTAGATGGGCTTGTTGTAAATTTTTTCAAGAGGGCAGGGCCGGTAAGTTTTCAGCGTCGCGCATTTCCATGTCAATGAAGTTGCCATTGACTTGGGTAATCTTGATTCGCACGGGCATGCCACCGTGGGCTTGGGACAGCCACATTTCAATTTGGCTATCGAACTTCCCTCTAGGCAAACACACCCAGCGCTGTGTTTCCAAGCGATTGCCATTGACTTCAATCGAGTCATCTGACTTGTAAGTGAGCGTCCAATTGACCGCATCGCGAGCGGTAGCGGTTTGAACATTGAGCTCGGAGCCGAGTTTGAAATTTTTGGCAGAAACCGCCGCGGCCATTTGGATGAACAAACTCACCTGATCTTGCGCCCCCGATTGCAGCTCAATGCTGGGTGTATTGCTGCTGAAGCTGATCTTCTTTGGAGCTGCTTCGAAATGGGCTGCACGTTCGCCCCGCCAACTGTCTGAATAACGCAATGGTGCCAAGCCGTTTTCGGTCAAGCTGCCCACGCTTCGCCAAACACGACTGCCCACCAAAAATGCTTTAACTCGAAGTTCGGCCTCATAGGCCTTGGGCGTGTTAGTGTTTGATTGTGTTTGCCACTTGAGTGAGCCAAACGCGTGGTAAGTCAGGCCACGTTCTTGGCCAGTGAGTTTGTAGTTAATTTGGGTGTTGGGTGGAAAGTCACCGGTCTTGGCTGTCAGTGCATTGGATGCAGGTGGTAGGGACACAGCGGGTGCCGCTGCTTTTTCTGGAGGCAAGGCGATTGCTTCGGCTTGAGGCGGCTGGTTGGTTGGGCTTGGCAAAACCACAGCAGCCTGTTCGGAGTTGGGCGGGAGTGGGATTTCTTCAGGTGCAGGCAGTACCTCTGAGGCCACGGCACTCATGCCAGCGCTTGGGGGCGCAGCTGCGTTGGCAGTGGCGGGTGCTCTGGGTTTTTGTTGGGCTGAAGGCCTAGCTTGTTGGGTGACTGGGCTTTGAGCTGGCGCTTGTGAAACCCCAGAACTCAAGACTCTGGTTTGCAGAGGCCCTAGCTTTTGCGATTCTGGTTGAAGTCGCCAGATACTGGGCCCAGGTGCCATGAGCAGCCACAGGTGAGCACCTAAAACCAATGCACCCAAAGACACCAAAGCCCGTCGCTGTGGCGTGCCGTAAGAAGGGGTCAAAGTGGCTTGGGCAAGCATGTCAATGTGACTTGAATGGGCTGGGGTGCTTTGAAAAGAATCAGGAGGTCTTGAAAGTCATCAAATTGTAGGACCAGTGAGATTGGTTAAACTGATTCATGTTTCGAATCGCAAGCCATTGGCTTGCATGTCCAGCTTGAGATTCTATTGTGAGACCCCACCATGAAATTAGCTACCTACAAAGACGGATCGCGTGACGGCCAATTGGTCGTGGTCTCGCGTGACTTGAGCACGGCGCATTATGCGACGGGCATTGCACAACGCATGCAGCAAGTTTTAGACGACTGGAATTTTTTGGCACCGCAATTGGAAGACCTGTATCAAACTTTGAACAGCAGCAAGACGCGCCATGCCTTTCCTTTTGATCCCAGCCAATGCATGGCCCCACTGCCCAGGGCTTATCAATGGGCCGATGGCTCGGCTTTTTTGAACCATGTGGAGCTGGTTCGAGCTGCGCGCAACTCGGATGTGCCTGAAAGTTTTTACACCGATCCGCTCATGTACCAGGGCGGCAGCGATGACTTCATTGGACCTTGCGACCCCGTGGTGTGTCGTGACGAAGCCTTTGGCATCGACTTTGAAGCTGAAATTGCCGTCATCACAGGGGATGTGCCGATGGGTGTTTCACCAGAAAATGCACTCGATGGCATCCGTTTGGTGATGATTGCCAACGACGTGAGCTTGCGCAATTTGGTGCCGAATGAACTGGGCAAAGGTTTTGGTTTTTTCCAAAGCAAACCCGCTACCGCCTTCAGCCCTGTGGCCGTCACATTGGACGAGCTGGGTGATGCGTGGGATCATGGCCGTTTGCACCAGACCTTGCAGTCAACTTGGAACGGCCGCAAAGTCGGCATGTGCGAAGCAGGCCCTGAAATGACGTTTCACTTTGGCCAACTGATTGCGCACATGGGCAAAACACGCAATGTGCGCGCAGGCTCGATTGTGGGCAGTGGCACGGTCAGCAACAAGAGCGTCGACGTGAATGGCAAACCCGAGTGGCCCAAAGGCTACAGCTGCATTGCAGAAAAACGTGCCATTGAAACCATTTTGGATGGCAAGCCCAGCACTGAGTTCATGAAATTCGGTGACACCATTCGCATTGAAATGAAGGGCAAAGACGGCCAAAGTGTGTTTGGCGCCATTGACCAGAAAATTGTGCCGCTTGCAGTTTAAGTGGGCTGCTCAATGCAGTGCGGCTTTGGGGCCGCTGGTTTCTTCAGCAATTGTTTGACAATCAATGCAGCGCTTGGCGGCAGGAAATGCCAGCAAACGGGTGATGGGAATTTCGGTTTCACAAGCCAGGCAAAGGCCATAAGTGCCTTGCGTGATGCGCATCAAAGCCAACTCGGTAGCCTCTAGCTCTTCAAGATCATGTTCTTGAAGGGCAAACGCGGTGTCGCGCTCGGTGAAATTTTGGGCGTGTGATTGTTCAGTCGGTGACAGCGCTGCTGCGGCTTCGGCACGACTGCTTGCGCCGCCACGCTCTTGGGTCATTTTGTCTAGCAATTGAACTTTTTGTGCCAGCAGCAATTGCTTGAGGGATTCTTTTTGCAAATCATTTTTCATGATTCATCTCCTTTTTTTGAGTGGTGATGTCTAAATACATTCAATCGGTGGCCGAATCAATGGCGTGCATTCATCGTAGAGAGTTTCTGAGCAAAGGCTATTGATGCACATCAAGCAAGCGCGCCATCTTTGAACAAGATCAGGCGACAATGTCGCTACTTGCGTTGACTTTTTTTCAGGAGACCTTCATGAGCCTTGTCATTGACTACAGCCGCTATCAAACACTTCGAATCACACGCCGTGGTGCCAATCAAACGGTGCTGGACATTCAGATGAAAGCAGGCGGGCCTGGCGGCAACGGTAAGCTTCCAACAGCAGGTCACGAAGGCCACGCGGAGTTGGCTGAAATTTGGCGCGATGTTTCGCGCGATGACAGCGTGCGTGCGGCTGTGTTGCGCGGTGAAGGTTTGGGGTTTTCTGGTGGCGGCGATTTGGCGCTGGTGGAAGACATGGCGAAAGATTTCGACATTCGCAGTCGTGTGTGGAAAGAAGCCCGCGACCTGGTCTACAACGTGATCAACTGCGACAAGCCCATTGTGAGTGCCATGCACGGCCCAGCAGTAGGCGCGGGCTTGGTGGCCGGTTTGCTGGCCGATATTTCCATTGCCAGCAAGACCGCCAAAATTGTGGATGGTCACACACGCTTAGGTGTGGCGGCGGGCGACCATGCAGCCATCATTTGGCCTTTGCTGTGTGGCATGGCCAAAGCCAAGTACTACTTGTTGCTGTGCGAGCCAGTGAGCGGCGAAGAAGCCGAGCGAATTGGCTTGGTGTCATTGGCCGTTGAAGAAGATCAGTTGCTCAGCAAAGCTTATGAGGTGGCCGATCGTTTGGCCAATGGCAGCCAAAGCGCCATTCGATGGACCAAGTATGCGTTGAACAATTGGTTGCGCCAAGCAGGCCCCAGTTTTGATGCGTCCTTGGCGCTTGAGTTCATGGGCTTTTCAGGGCCCGATGTGCAAGAGGGCTTGGCCAGCCTCAAAGCGCGCCGCCCACCGCAGTTTTAAGCCTTGCTTTTCATGCGCGCCAAGAAGAGTTCGTTGTTGGCTTTGCGATCAGCATGCACCCGTTGCATGCTGGGACGCTCAGACCACATCTTCATGTAATCTTTGACGGGCAAGTCGGCTAAAAAATCTTTGCCGTAAATGGTTTTGGTCACGGCACTGATCACAGGCAAATGAACGGCTGCGGTGCAATCTGCAATGCTGATTTCTGCGCCACCAATGAAGGGTTTGAACTGTGCCAATTTTGCAAACGCGGCCACATTTTTCTCAAGCTGGGCACCGATTTTTTCTTTGACAGAGTCGCTGACCTTGCCGCCAAAGAAGGCTTCTCCGTACAAGTTGCGCGCAACCAATTCCAAATGCAAATCCAAAAAGATCATCAACTCGCGCACTTTGGCAGCTTCAAAGGCGTCTTTGGGAATGAGTGGGTGTTGGGGATACTGTTGTTCGATGTACTCGACCATGACCGTTGATTCGCAGACCGAGCCCTTGTCTGTTTTCAAATAAGGCACTTTGCCCAAAGGACTGGCCGCAGGATCGGTTTCGCCCACCCATGCCAACTCCTCTTCGAAGGCAATGCCTTTTTCCAGCAGCACCAATTTAACTTTGTTGTGATAGTTGCTGGCGCCAAAGCCGCAGAGTGTCAACATGTGTGTCTCCCTATTTAGATAAGCCATGAGCATAGCCTTTGAGGCGAGCAGCGCACGTCGCGCAGTTGACGCAGGGCTGTATGCGTTAAGCTTGTGGTTGACGCACACCTCAAGGAGCCTTCATGAGCGATACCTCAGCTTTCGGATTTGGAAAATTCGTACCCGGCTTTGATTTCTTGCAAAACCTAGGGCAAGCCGCCAACCCAGGCGCCAAAGGCTCACCGCAGGGCATGCCGAACATGGCCAGTTGGGTGGCGCCAACCTTGAGTGTGGAAGAGCTCGACAAGCGCATTCAAGAACTCAAAACAGTTCAGTTTTGGCTGGAGCAAAACACCAATGCGCTCAAGGCCACCATTCAGGCTTTAGAGGTGCAAAAAATGACCTTGTCGACGTTGCAAGGCATGAATGTGAACATGTCCGAGTTGGCCAAAGCCTTTACTGCCAAAATGCCAGACCTCCAACCCAAGGACTCGGCCAAGCCCGCGGAAACACACAGCGCTGCGGGTTCAAGCAGCGATCAAGCCAAAGCAAGCGCGGAAGGCAGCACTCAAGGATCTGCACAAGGTCCTGCACAAGGCCCCGCAGTAGACCCCATGCAGTGGTGGGGATCTCTCACCCAACAATTTCAAAACATTGCGGCAGCGGCTGTGAAGGATGTGGCCGCCAAAGCCATGAAAGATGGCCCCAAGCCGAGTAAGAAAAGGGCTGCAACGGGCAAAGCTCGAAAGTCAAGTTCAAGCACAACCAGATCCAGCACAACTCGTTCAAGCTCAGCTCGACCCTCGCGTGCCAAAAAACCAGCCCCATGAATTTATTTCCCTTTGGACATGCCACGCACCCGCAGTGGCAAATGGCCGCCGGTTTGGTCATTGCGCAATTGCGCGCCCAAATGACATTGCCCGGTCATGCACCCCAGCCGCGTTTAGGCTTGTTGTACATCACCGACCATTACGCCAATGAAGCCCAACCCATCTTGGCGCATTTCAGAGAAGAGTTGCCCATGGTTCAAGATTGGGCGGGCACGGTGGGTGTGGGCGTTGCAGCCAACAACGCAGAGTATTTTGACGAACCGGGCATGGCCTTGATGCTGTGCGATTTGCCTGCCGATCAATACCGCGTCTTTTCGGGTGCGCAACCTTTGTCGCCTCTCTTTAAAGCCCACAGCGCCTTGGTGCATGCCGATCCGCAAACACCCGACTTGGCCGAACTGATTGGTGAAATGGCGGGCCGCACGCAGTCGGGCTATTTGTTTGGTGGCCTAACGGCCAGTCGAAACCAAGCCGTGCAATTTGCTTGGCAGAATTCAGCCGATCCCAAGCAGGGAGTTTTGACAGGTGGTTTAAGTGGCGTTGCTTGGTCGCCTGAAGTGCAAATTTTGTCGCGAGTCACGCAAGGTTGTGCGCCCATCAGCAAAGAGCGCGAGATCACAGAAGCTGAAGGGCACGTGGTTTACAAACTCGATGGACTGCCTGCCTTGGATGTGCTCATGGCTGACTTGAAGGTGTCCTTGTCAGAACCACAAAGCGCATTGAAAGCCGTGCGTTCAACCTTGGTGGGGCTCACGTCTGCGGGTCAACAAGGGGTGGGCAGAACCGGAAGTTTGGGCGCCGATGTGAGAGTGCGCCACATCGTTGGACTTGACCCCGCACGCCAAGGTGTGGCCATTGCAGACCATGTGCAGGCGGGGCAGAAATTGGCTTTTTGTCAGATGAGTTTGCAAGCGGCAAAGTCAGACCTTCGGCGCATCTGCTCCGAAATTCGAGAAGAGCTAGAGCCCGAGACCTTGAGCTTGGAAACGGCCAACGCGCTGGCAGCCAGCGAAGCAGAAGCGGCGCCGCACCCAGCCAGGCGCATTGCGGGCGCGGTGTATGTCAGTTGCTCTGGCCGCGGCGGCCCGCACTTTGGGGGGCCCAGTGCCGAGCTTCAATGGATTCGCCACGCTTTAGGCGATGTGCCCTTGGTCGGATTTTTTGCCAGTGGCGAAATAGCCCATCATCATTTGTATGGTTACACCGGTGTGTTGACCGTGTTCACCACGCCGGCAGAAGCAACTTAAACAGCACCCGTTTTCAAACGCCGCGTGCCCGCGCCTGTTTGAACTGGTTTTGAAAACTTGCAAAACTTTCAGCTTCCAACGCAGCGCGCACTTCTTGCATGAGGTTCAAGTAGTAGTGCAAGTTGTGAATGGTGGTCAGCATCGGGCCCAACATTTCCCCACAGCGATCGAGGTGATGTAAATACGCGCGGCTAAAACCTTCTCTGCCGCCATCGTCCCAAGACACACCAGACATGCCTGCACACGCATGGCATGTGCAAGAGGCGTCCAAAGGCTGAGGGTCTGTTTTGTGGCGCGCATTGCGCAGTTTCAAATCGCCAAAGCGGGTGAATACCGTGCCATTGCGCGCATTGCGGGTGGGCATGACGCAGTCAAACATGTCAACGCCTTGCGCCACGCCTTCGACCAAATCTTCGGGCGTGCCCACACCCATGAGGTAGCGCGGCTTGTGTGCTGGCAGACGATGTGGCGTGTGCGCCATGATTTGCAACATTTGCTCTTTGGGCTCACCTACGCTGACACCGCCAATGGCGTAGCCTGGAAAATTCATTTCGACCAATTGGTCAAGCGACTCTTGACGCAAGTTTTCAAACATGCCGCCTTGCACAATGCCAAACAAAGCATTGTGATTTTCAAGCCGTGCAAATTCATTGTGACTGCGCGTGGCCCAACGCAAACTCATCTCCATGGACTTGCGGGCTTCTGCTTCAGTGGTGAGGTGGCCCTTGGTTTCATAGGGTGTGCATTCATCGAGCTGCATCACAATGTCTGAGTTCAAGATGGTTTGAATTTGCATGCTCACTTCAGGCGACATGAACAGCTTGTCGCCATTCACTGGCGATGAAAAATGCACGCCTTCTTCGGTGATTTTGCGCATCGCGCCCAAAGACCAAACTTGAAAACCGCCTGAGTCTGTGAGGATGGGCTTTTGCCATTTTTCAAAGCCATGCAAGCCGCCAAAACTTTTCATGATGTCAAGGCCAGGACGCATCCACAAATGAAAGGTGTTGCCCAAAATAATTTGCGCACCCATTTCTTCCAGGCTGCGCGGCATCACACCTTTCACCGTGCCGTAGGTGCCTACAGGCATGAAGATCGGCGTTTGAATCACACCATGGTTCAGAGTCAACTGGCCTCTGCGCGCATGGCTGTGAGGGTCTGTTTTCAGGAGTTCAAATTGAAGCATGCTTCATTCTATGCAAGGAGGGTTAAACAATGAGGGTTAAATAGCAGTCGCGCGTTTCAAGAGCATGGCGTCGCCATAGCTGAAGAATCGATACTTTTGGGCAATGGCGTGCTGGTACAAAGCCATCACATGCTCATAGCCAGCAAAGGCACTCACCAGCATCATCAAAGTGCTTTTGGGCAAATGGAAATTGGTGATCAAACAGTCGACCCATTGAAATTCAAACCCTGGTGTGATGAAGATTTGCGTGTCAGCTTGCGCCAGACCAGATTTGGCCCATGACTCCAAAGTTCTGACGGAAGTGGTGCCAACGGCCCACACTTTGCCGCCACGCGCTTTGCATGCATGCAAAGCAAGTTGCGTCGATTCAGGAATGTCATACCACTCAGCATGCATGGTGTGTTCGGCAATGTTCTCGGTCTTCACGGGCTGAAAGGTGCCTGCCCCCACATGCAAAGTGACGCTCGCAGTGGCAACGCCCATGTCTTTCAACTGGCGCAACAAAGCCTCGTCAAAATGCAGCGCTGCAGTGGGTGCGGCTACAGCACCAGGGATGCGCGCAAACACCGTTTGGTACCGTGCTTCGTCTTCAGCAATTTCAGCCTGTGTGGCGCTGCCATCGTAGGGCCGCTCAATGTAGGGTGGCAGTGGCATGTGGCCATACTGAGCCATGAGGGCATGCGGCTCGGCGCTGAATTCAAAACAAAACAAAGCGCCTTTTTCATCCGGCCAACGGCCGATCAAGCTGGCCTCAAACCCTTTCTCGTTTGGCTCCGCGCCGGCAGAGGCAGCTCTGCCCATGTGAAGCGTGGCGCCAATGGGTGGTTTTTTGCTCACCTTCATGTGCGCCACCACGCGGTGTCCAGGCAAAACCCGCTCGATCAAAAGCTCCACTTTGCCGCCGCTTGATTTTTCGCCAAAAATTCGAGCCTTGATCACTTGGGTGTCATTGAAAACCAAGAGGTCACCCGCTTGCATCTGTTGGGGCAAATCCTTAAACACCCTATCGGCGGGCAAGGGACCGCTGCCATCCAGCAACTTAGAACTGCTGCGCTCTGTTGCAGGGTGCTGTGCAATGAGTTCTGGGGGAAGGTGAAAGTCAAAGTCGCTCAAACTGAAGCTGCGTTTGGCTTGGATGTCGTCAAGAGGGGGGCTAAAAGTAGTCATGTGCTTGAGGGCCGAACAAGACCCGTTCCAAGTTGAAAAATGAGATTGTCCCATGACCCAGCGCAAGACCTCAATCACTCAAACTGTTCAATAGTTGCAAATGGGCGCAAGATGTGATCATTATTTAAGAAAGTAATCATCACCATTCACTTTCAAGCACCCCCCAGACATTAATGTATGGGCATGCTAAAAGTATCCGAATCCCAACAATTCGCTGATCGTTTGCGCGGCGCGTTGGAGAGTGCAGGTGTGCGTGCTTCACCTACCTTGGTTGCCAATGCATTCAACTTGCGCTACCGCGGTCGCAGCATCACCCCGCACACGGCACGCAACTGGTTGTTGGGCAAGGTCATGCCCACCCAAGACAAGCTGCGGGTGCTTTCCGATTGGTTACAAGTCAGCCCAGACGAGCTTCGTTTTGGCCGTGCGCCTGGCAAGACATACGTCTTTGAAATGAACGATGGCCCCATCGAAATGGGGCTGGCCGACCGTGAAATGGTCGATCGTTATTTGTCGCTGCCCCTGGAAGAGCGAAAGACCATTCGAGACGTTGTCTCAGCCTTCGTCATGGCCAAATCAGCTGAAAAACTGATTTGATCCTTAGGGCCTGACCCTGAGCCAGCCTTAGGCCTGATCGGCACAAGCCATTGGGCAAGCACGGCACAATGGCGGTATGGTTGCCCCCGCATCACCTCCGTCATCTTCACCGCCCAAGCCGCTGTCTGCGCCGCAAAAAGCCATGCGCAAGATGGGCTTGGCGCGCGACATTGACTTGGCCTTGCACATCCCCCTTCGCTACGAGGACGAAACCCGGATCCTTAAGCTGGGCGATGCTGGCGAAGGCGATGCCATTCAAATTGAAGCCACGGTGGTCTCCTCGGAAGTCCAATTGCGGCCAAGGCGCCAGTTGTTGGTCACAGTGGACGACGGCACCGACACTTGCGTTTTGCGGTTTTTCAGCTTCTACCCTGCACAGCAAAAGGCCTTGGCCGTGGGCCAGGTGATTCGCGCGAGGGGCGAAGTCAGGGGTGGATTTCTGGGCCTTACCATGATGCACCCCGCATTCAAGGCCGCCACGGGTGATCTGCCGTCCTTGCTCACACCGGTTTATCCCACCTCGGCAGGTTTGCCGCAAACCTATTTGCGCCGTGCCATTGCCAGCGCCCTGTTGCGGGCCGATTTGAGCGAATCATTGCCAGCTTCCATGGCCTGGCCTTCAGCACCTCAGGGCAAATCGGCGCACAGTTTGCGCCAAGCCTTGACCTATTTGCACCATCCCACCCCTGATGTGTCGATTGCGGCCCTTGAAGACCGCTCGCACCCTGCTTGGCAAAGGCTCAAAGCCGAGGAGTTGCTGGCGCAGCAACTTTCGCAGCGCATGGCCAAGCTAGAGCGCGACACTTTGAAAGCACCCGCCCTCAAGCCAAAGGCGGGCGGCTGGCATGACAAATTGAAAGAGATTTTGCCTTTCCAACTCACGGCCGCACAACAAAGGGTGGGCCTTGAAATTGCGCAAGACTTGGCGCGTCCTGTGCCCATGCACCGCCTGCTTCAAGGCGACGTGGGCGCTGGCAAAACCGTGGTGGCAGCTTTGGCCGCCATGTTGGCCATTGATGAAGGTTGGCAGTGCGCCCTCATGGCCCCCACTGAAATTTTGGCGCAACAACACTTTGCCAAATTGGTGGGCTGGCTGGCGCCCTTGGGTGTTCGCGTGGCATGGCTCACGGGCAGTCAAAAGAAAAAAGAACGCACTGAAATGCTGGCCTTGATTGAATCAGGGGAAGCTGCCTTGGTGGTGGGCACGCATGCCGTCATTCAAGAACTGGTGAAGTTCAAAAACTTGGCCTTGGCCATCATCGATGAGCAGCATCGCTTTGGTGTGGCGCAGCGCTTGGCCCTCAGAGACAAGATGCAAGATGTCGGCATGGAGCCGCACTTGCTCATGATGACGGCCACACCGATACCGCGCACTTTGGCCATGAGTTATTACGCCGATTTAGAAGTGTCGGTCATTGACGAATTGCCACCAGGCCGCACGCCTGTCGTCACCAAAGTCATTTCAGACAGTCGACGCGATCAAGTCATTGGCCGCATCGGCGCGCAATTGGCCGAAGGTCGACAGGTGTACTGGGTGTGCCCACTGATTGAAGAAAGTGAAGCTTTGGACTTGACCAACGCCACGGCCACGCACGAAGAATTGTCGGCGTTGTTGCCGGGTGTGACCGTAGGCTTGCTGCATTCCCGCATGTCGGTGAATGAAAAGCGCGAGGTCATGGCCCAGTTCACGCAAGGCAGCATGGGTGTGCTGGTCAGCACCACCGTCATTGAGGTGGGCGTCGATGTGCCCAATGCCTCCTTGATGGTGATTGAACATGCGGAGCGATTTGGACTGAGTCAGTTACACCAATTGCGAGGACGCGTGGGCCGGGGTGCGGCGGCCTCAGCTTGCGTCTTGCTGTATGGCACACCCGAAGGCGGCCGCTTAAGTGAAACCGCGCGTGAGCGCTTGCGCGCCATGGTTGACACCAACGACGGTTTTGAAATTGCCAGACGCGATCTGGAAATCAGGGGTCCTGGTGAGTTTCTAGGTGCGCGACAATCGGGGGCAGCCTTGTTGCGATTTGCTGACTTGAGCACAGATGAGCATCTGCTTGAATGGGCTCGTCAAATGGCACCCGTGCTGCTGGAAAAATACCCCGACATGGCCGAGCGACACATCGCTCGATGGTTGGGTGGAAAATCGGAATATTTGAAAGCTTGAGAAATTGGCATGACCCTGACTGAGCTTAAATACATTGTGGCCGTGGCCCGCGAACGGCACTTTGGCAAGGCGGCCGATGCGTGTCACGTGTCGCAGCCCACCTTGTCGGTGGCTATTAAAAAACTCGAGGAAGAACTCGATGTGAAATTGTTTGAGCGCAGCGCCAATGAGGTGAGCGCCACGCCTTTGGGCGAAGAAATCATTCGCCATGCGCAGCTCGTTTTAGAACAAGCGGCAGAAATCAAAGAAATTGCCAAGCGCGGCAAAGATCCCTTGGCGGGTGCCTTGCGTTTGGGTGTGATCTACACCATTGGCCCTTACTTGTTGCCCGACCTGATGCGTCAGATCATGAAGAAGGCACCGCAAATGCCTTTGATGTTGCAAGAGAACTTCACGGTCAAATTGATGGAGATGCTGCGTGCAGGTGAAATTGATTGCGCCATTTTGGCCGAGCCTTTTCCCGATGTCGGATTGGCCACCGCCGCTTTGTACGATGAGCCCTTCATGGCCGCATTGCCCGTGAAGCATGTGCTGGCCAAGAAAAAATCAATCACGGCGGAGCAACTTAAAAACGAAACCATGTTGTTGCTTGGCAATGGCCATTGCTTCAGAGACCATGTGCTCGAAGTGTGTCCTGAGTTTGCAAGGTTTTCTAGCAACGCAGAAGGCATTCGCAAAAGCTTTGAAGGCTCTTCTTTGGAAACCATCAAGCACATGGTGGCGGCCGGCATGGGCGTGACTTTGGTGCCACGCTTGTCGGTGCCTGCTGAAGCGCTCGCCAAAGAACCGCAACGGAAAAAACACGAAGACCCCGACATCGCTTACTTGCCCATTGTGGACGAAGCAGGGGGCTTGCCACCTACGCGCCGTGTGGTCATGGTGTGGCGCAAAAGCTTCACACGCTATGAGGCCATCGCCGCACTTCGCAATGCCATTTATGCATGTGAATTGCCTGGCGTGACGAGGTTGTCGTGATGGCAACTCAGGCTGTTTGATTTGAAAATCTTGTCATTCCATGCGTGAAAAAATCAGCTTGTATTTAGACCTCATTCGCTGGAATCGTCCTGCCGGTTGGCTCTTGTTGTTGTGGCCCACGCTGTCTGCTTTGTGGGTGGCATCGGGTGGTTTTCCAGGTTGGCATTTGCTGATTGTTTTCACGCTGGGCACCATCCTCATGCGCAGTGCGGGGTGTTGTTTGAACGATGTGGCCGATCGCGATTTTGACAAGCATGTCAAACGCACCGCTGAGCGCCCCGTCACAAGTGGGCGCATCGGTGTGAAAGAAGCCTTGCTGCTGGGCGCCATGCTGGCATTGATCGCGTTTGGTTTGGTTCTCACTTTGCGCCCAGAAACCATGGCTTGGTCATTTGCCGCCATGGCGGTGGCGGTTGCGTACCCCTTTGCCAAACGCTTTGTGGCCATGCCGCAAGCCGTGCTGGGCCTTGCTTTTAGCTTCGGCATTCCCATGGCCTTTGCAGCCGTCACTGGCGAAGTGACAAGCCTGGCGTGGGTGCTGTTGCTAGGCAATTTGTTTTGGGTCTTGGCCTACGACACCGAGTACGCCATGGTGGACCGCGATGACGATTTGAAAATTGGCATGAAAACCTCTGCCATCACATTGGGTCAATGGGATGTGGTGGCGGTGATGTTTTTCTACGCCGTATTTTTTGCCGTTTGGGGCGTGGCGCTAGAAGCATCTGACAAGCCTCTGTTGTTGGCAGGTTTGGCGGCTGCGGCACTTCAGGCCGCTTGGCATTTTTGGCTCATCAAGGACCGAACACGAGACGGTTGCTTCAAAGCATTTCGCTTGAACCATTGGGTGGGTTTTGCTGCCTTTGTGGGCGTTGCCTTAAGCTACATCTGAACTTCATCTGAGCTCAATCCGATCTACTTCGGATCAGTCTTTGCCGAATTCTTCACCCAATTCACCCGCACGCTTTTGAGCTGCCAGCATGGCTTTCACAAAGGCTTCTTTCACATGGTCGTCGGCCATGGAAGTGAGTGCTGCATAGGTGGTGCCGCCCTTTGAAGTGACACGTTGGCGCAGCACTGCTGGCGAGTCGGTTGATTGACGCGCCAAATGCGTAGCGCCACCAAATGTGGCCTTGGCCAAGTGGTAGGCCTGTTCTTGACTCAAGCCCATTTGCACGCCTGCTTCGGTCATGGCCTCTAAAAAATAAAACACATAGGCTGGCCCAGAACCGGAAAGAGCGGTGACCACATCCAAATCAGATTCTTGCTTGACCCACAGCCACTCACCGGTGCTCTTGAGAACTTGTTCAACCAATTGCTTGTCTTGTGCCGACACACCAGCACGGGCAAATAAACCCGTAATGCCCTGACCCACCAAGGCCGGTGTATTGGGCATGCTGCGCACCACGCGATCTGTGTGAAGCCAGCGCCCAATGCTGTCGCTTCGAATGCCTGCAGCCACCGACAAGTGAAGGGCCTTGGGTGTGAAAGCAGCCACGGGCAATGCAGCCTCTTTGAACACTTGCGGCTTGACAGCCCAAACTACCAGATCTGCCTCTTTTAAAACAGCACAAGCAGCGGCATGAACTTCAACACCCCATTCTGTTTGAAGCTTGGCGGCAGTTTCTGCATAGGGCTCAATCACGATCACTTGGCTTGGCGCAAGGCCTTGTCGAATCAGGCCGCCTAAAATGGCACTGGCCATGTTGCCGCCGCCAATGAAGGCCAATCGCACTTTTTGAAAATCAATGTGAGTCGATGCAGTCATGAACCATTCTCGAGAAATAGGGGCCATTGAACAAGGCTGGCCAAAGTTTGAATTATTTTGTCTGATTCGGCCAATTGGTCTTATTGTCTCTTTTTCGGAGCTCAGCTTTCGGTTAATCTTGTTGCCATGAAGTACATCCTTGCACTTGACCAAGGCACCACCAGTTCTAGGGCGGTGCTGTTCAACCGCAATGGCCAGCCCGTTGCGACAGCTCAACAAGAGTTCACTCAGTACTTTCCAAAGCCAGGCTGGGTCGAGCACGACGCGCTTGAAATTTGGCACTCGCAAAAAAATGTCATGCAAGCCGTTCTGCAAAAGGCGGGCGTGTCTGCCTCTCACATACAAAGCATTGGCATCACCAACCAACGCGAAACCAGCGTGGTTTGGGATAGAAGAACAGGCCTGCCCATAGCGCCTGCCATTGTTTGGCAAGACCGCAGAACCGCGGGGGTGTGTGACAGCCTCAAACGCCAGGGCGCGGGCGCGGGCATTCAAAAGAAAACTGGCTTGGTGTTAGACGCCTATTTTTCGGCCACCAAAATAGCTTGGCTACTCGATCATGTGAAAGGCGCAAGGCGTCTGGCAGAGCAGGGGCATTTGGCATTCGGCACCATCGATACATGGCTCATTTGGCAACTCACGGGGGGCCGAGTTCACGTCACCGACCCTAGCAACGCGTCGCGCACATTGTTGTTCAACTTGCATACCCAAGCTTGGGATGCAAGTTTGCTCAAGCAGTTCAACATTCCCTTGGCCATGTTGCCGCAGGTGGTGCCTAGCAGCGGTGTGCTGGCTGAAACAGATGCGCACCTGTTGGGTGTGTCGGTGCCCATTGCAGGTTTGGCGGGCGATCAACAAGCGGCTACTTTTGGGCAAGCATGTTTTTCACCGGGCATGGCCAAGAACACGTACGGCACAGGCTGTTTCATGCTCATGAACACGGGCCATGTGCCAGTCCAAAGCCGTAACCAATTGCTCACCACAGTGGCGTGGCAAGGCCCCCAAACTGCTGGAAAGTCACGGCATCTAACCGCCTATGCGCTGGAAGGCGCTGTGTTCATGGCCGGCGCCACAGTGCAATGGCTTCGCGATGGTTTGCAAATCATTCAAAAAGCCAGTGAAGTTGAAGCGCTGGCGGCCAGCGTGCCCAACACGGGCGATGTTTATTTGGTGCCCGCCTTTGCAGGTTTGGGCGCACCCGATTGGGACGGCCAAGCCCGTGGCACCTTGGTGGGCATGACGCGGGGCACCACCAAAGCGCACATTGCGCGTGCCGCCTTAGAGGCCATTGCTTGGCAGGTGGCCGATGTGTTTCAAGCCATGTCCAAAGACAGCGGCTTGGCATTGACCGAGTTGCGAGTCGATGGCGGCGCCAGTCAAAATAATTTGCTCATGCAAATGCAGGCCGATGCCTTGGGCGTGCCGGTAGTTCGCGCCAGCGTGACTGAGACCACCGCTTTGGGCGCAGCCTATTTGGCGGGTCTGGCCACGGGGTTTTGGTCGGGTGCCGATGAAATCTCAGCCCAATGGTCTGTCGATCGAAAGTTTGTGCCACAAGCCACTGCCAGTGCCATTCAAGCCAGACAAACTGGCCATGCGCGATGGCGTGAGGCGGTCTCCCGTTCGCGATCTTGGGCCCAAGATTGAACATGGCATGAATCCGTTGTTGACAGACAGAGCCCAGTTGCTAGCGCAATTGGACCATGCACAAGAGTTTGACATCGCCGTCATTGGCGGCGGTGCAACGGGCCTGGGCGTTGCCGTGGATGCCGCTGTTCGCGGTTTGAAAGTGGTGCTTTTAGAGGCCCATGACTTTGCCAAAGGCACCTCGTCGCGTTCCACCAAATTGGTTCACGGCGGTGTTCGTTATTTGGCGCAGGGCCATTTGCCCTTGGTCTGGGAAGCTTTACGGGAGCGCCAACACTTGCTGTCGAATGCGCCCCACTTGGTCCATCCCATGCCCTTTGTCATGCCTGCCTACCGGCGAACGGACCAATGGTTCTATGGCTTAGGCTTAAAGCTTTATGACGTGTTGGCAGGCCCGGCCAGGCTCGGGCCCACCCGTTTGTTGAGTCAGGCAGAAACTTTGCTGGCGCTGCCTGGCGTGCGGATCACGAATTTGGTGGGCGGTGTGGAGTATTGGGATGCTCAATTTGACGATGCCCGCTTGGCCTTGGCCTTGGCGCGCACCGCAGCATCACACGGCGCGCTCTTGTTCAACCACATGCCAGTCACGGGACTTCAGGCGGAATATCCAGCGGGCCGCATCAAAGGCCTGACTTGCCAAGACAGAGAGACTGGCCAAGAGCGCACCCTCAAAGCCCGCTGTGTGGTCAATGCCACAGGTGTTTGGGTCGATCAAATTGAGGCCATGCTGCACTCTCAGCCAAGCAACGCCAGCGATGCCAAAGTGCCCCATGCGGTCAGGCCCAGCCAAGGTGTTCACTTGGTGGTGGATGCCTCTTTCTGGCCGGGTTCATCGGCTTTGTTGGTGCCGCACACCCAAGACGGCCGCGTTTTATTTGCAGTGCCATGGCAAGGCAAAGTGTTGTTGGGCACCACCGACACGCCCAGGCCCCAAGTAGATTGGGAGCCGAGGGCGCTTGAATCTGAAATTGACCAAATTTTGCAAGAAGCCGCCAAATACTTGGTCAAAGTGCCTTTGCGCTCGGATGTCGTCAGTGTTTGGGCGGGACTGCGGCCCCTGGCGCGCTCCGATGAACAATCTAAAGAACAGGGTGCTACACACAATGTGAGTCGAGAGCACACCGTCAAGGTGGCCTCCAATGGCTTGGTCAGCGTGACAGGCGGGAAGTGGACCACCTACCGCGCCATGGCCGCCGATGTGATGCAATCTATTCGCAAGGCGCAACTGATTTCCTTGACCTCTGAAGATGTGACGCTTCAGACCAAACTCTGGGGCGCCCCGGCTTTAGACCTAGGAAAAGGGCCAAGCCAAGGCCTGCAAATGGATGGCGCGACAGCCTCAAGCACTGTCAGCCCCTATGGCACAGACGCTGAACTGCTGGCAAGCTTGCCAGGTGCAGAGCAAGGCTTGGCGTCGCTGCCCAGTACCCAATTGAGCGAGGCCATGGTGCGCTTTGCGGCGCGCTATGAATATGCGCGCACCGTGGAAGATGTGCTGGCCCGTCGAAACCGCTTGCTGTTCTTGGATGCCAAGGCCGCACTGGCCGTGGCCGCCCAGGTGGCCGCCATTCTGAGCACCGAAACCGGCGTCTCCCCCCAATTAGAGGCTTTCGAGGCCTTGGCCAAGACTTATCAAATGCCTTAAATCCAGATTTCTTTGGATTTTTGACGCCCAGACTGTTGACACGGCCCCAAAATGTTGTAATATCGCGGGCTTCGCTTGTAAAAAAGCGGAGTTATCTACCCAAACAAAAGCATTGCGAGTGGTTCGCGGTGTGGATGACGGGTCCAAGACTGATCTTGGTACTTCAAGCAATCAAGCTGTAGCTAACAAGCTGCAATGCGCTGAAAGCTGGGGCGCACAAGGTGCAAGTTGGGAAATATTGAAATGATTCAGACAGAAACTCGGTTGGATGTTGCCGACAACACCGGCGCTAAGTCCGTCCTTTGCATCAAGGTGCTGGGCGGCTCTAAACGTCGTTATGCAAGTGTTGGCGACATTATCAAAGTGAGCATCAAAGAAGCTGCGCCCCGTGGCCGCGTCAAAAAAGGCGAGGTTTACAGTGCTGT
>CANFJC010000020.1 GCA_947447245.1 Comamonadaceae bacterium | reverse complement strand
TGCCTTAGGTAAACCTCACCATGCGCGCCAATACTCCATTGCCAGCCCGCGCAATGGCGAGCGCGCTGGCTACAACAATGTGTCTTTGACGGTGAAACGCGTCATCGAAGATCACGAAGGCAAACCCGTTCAAGGTGTGTGCTCTAACTATTTGTGCGATGTGAAAGTGGGCGACGCCATTCAAGTGATTGGCCCGTTTGGCAGCAGCTTCCTCATGCCCAATCACCCCAAGTCCAACATCGTGATGATTTGCACGGGCACCGGCAGCGCGCCCATGCGCGGTATGACCGAGTGGCGCCGCCGATTGCGTCAAACAGGCAAATTTGAAGGTGGCAAGTTGATGTTGTTTTTTGGTGCGCGCACCCAACAAGAGTTGCCTTACTTTGGCCCACTGCAAAAGTTGCCCAAAGATTTCATCGACATCAACTTTGCGTTTTCCCGCACGCCGGGTCAGCCCAAGCGGTATGTGCAAGACGCGATGCGCGAGCGCGCGGCCGATTTGGTGGCGCTTTTGAAAGACCCCAACACCTACTTTTATGTCTGTGG
The DNA here is from genome assembly GCA_947447245.1 of Comamonadaceae bacterium. GTDB lineage: Bacteria > Pseudomonadota > Gammaproteobacteria > Burkholderiales > Burkholderiaceae_C > Limnohabitans_A. Next base: position 18,145 of record CANFJC010000020.1, on the reverse strand, counting down.
CTTAAAGAGCATGGAAGAGGGGGTGGTCTTGGCCTTGCACGATGTGGCCACACAAGCGGGCCTTGACTGGGAAACATTGGGTTCTGCCCTCAAAAAAGAAGGCCGCTTGCACCTCGAAACTTATTGAGGTTTGAAAATGCCTGCCAAAGTCCTGAGGGCTGACAAAGGCTGATAAAGGCGACAAAGACCCGATGACTTTCAATCATTGGTACTATCCGCCCATGAGTTCCCGTCCTTCTATTGATGTTGCTGTTGTCATGCGCCGTGAGCGCGTGAAAGGTGACATGGCCAAATGGCAGACTTGGCGCTGGGTTTTAGACGACGTCACACCCCAAGAAGAAAACTTTGGCCACGCCCCAAAGTGTCTGAGAGAAGGTGATGATGGTGCGCTTTGGTTGTTTCCCAATTTAAAAGTCGAACTTTTCACAGACGATGCAGAAGGTTATCTGCTCAATGTCACCTCACCCGATCCTTGTTTCTTTGTCATGTGGCGCATGGAAGAACGACTGGCCCTCAGCAAAGAGCTGGTGGCTGTGCCAGAGCGCGTGTCGCTCAGTTATCACGATGCCGGCCGATGGCTAGACGCGCAAGAAACCATTGAGCAAGTACCTGCATCGCCTGAGATCGTTCAATGGGTGCGTGAATTTGCCAAAGATCATTACACCCCCGAGGTGAAGCGCCGCCAGCGGCCGCAAAGTTTTCAAGCCCTCACGGATCGTTTTGGACAACCCGCCAAAGTGACCACGGGCGACCGTTCGGGGCGGAAAGTAGACGGCGCATGAGCGAAACAAGCAACAATGGAGAAGGCGGCAACTTTTTCAGCCGCTGGTCGCAACGCAAACAAGCGGTGAAACAGGGTGTGCCCTTGGCTGAAGCTTTGCCGGCGGCCAACACCCAGCCACAGACAAACCCCTTACAAGCCTCATCTCACAATGCAGCGCTGGCCGCTCAGGCAGGCGCACCCCAAACAAAAACAGCTGCCCCTTCTCAAAACGAAACAACACAAGAGCCTGCCAAGGTACTGACCCTGGAGGACGTCTCTAAGCTCACGCCCGAATCTGATTTCACTTCTTACATGACGCAGGGTGTGTCGCCTGAAGTGCGCAACGCTGCCATGAAAAAACTCTTAGCCGACCCGCACTACAACATCATGGACGGCTTGGACATTTACATTGGTGACTACAACACCCCCGACCCTTTGCCTGAGGGCATGTTGGCCAAAATGGTCGGCGCGCAATTCTTGGGTTTGGTCAAAGCCCCAGAAGATGTGGCACAGTCTGCCCCAAGCGAAGCACAAACCCAAGAAGCATCAGTCACACTAGAAAACTTGCCAGCCCCTGTCACAAGTTCCGCCACTTTAGAAAACGATCCGGCCCCCCATGACCACACTCATTTGCGATTGCAATCAGACGATGCCCCTGCAGACCCAGAAACTGGGTCAGGCGCTGGGTGAATCCCTGACGCTGCACAGCACACTTTGCCGCAGAGAAGCGGGCGCTTTTCAAAAGGCCATACAGTCGGGCCAAGAAGTGGTGGTGGCTTGCACCCAAGAGAAAAAACTTTTTTCAGAGCTGGCCATTCAAACTGAAGGTGCCACTTCGCCCATCAAGTTTGTCAATATTCGCGAAATGGGTGGCTGGAGCCGAGATGCCCAAATCGCCAGTCCTAAGTTGGCAGCTCTGCTGGCAGCAGCGCACTTGCCAGAGCCAGATCCCGTGCCCGCAGTGCCTTTCAAAAGCGAAGGCCGCTTGCTGATCATAGGCCCTATTGACCAAGCCGAAAAAGCGGCAGCATTGGTATCAGACGTTTTGCAAGTGGTGATTTTTGCGCAGGGTGCCGGCGAAGCTGGCGGCGCACAGACCAGGCAATACCCCGTCATTGCAGGGCAGCTGCAAAAGCTCACAGGTTGGCTTGGCGCATTTGATGTGTCTTGGACTGAAAACAATCCGATCAATTTGGATTTGTGCACCCGCTGCAATGCTTGTGTGGAGGCCTGCCCCGAAAACGCGATTGGCCTTGACTATCAAATTGACATGAACGCCTGCAATTCAAGCCGTGCATGCGTGAAAGTTTGCCAAGCGGCCGGCGCCATTGACTTCAATCGTGTGCCTCCTGAAGCGACAGAAAAGTTCGATTTGATTTTGGACCTCAGAGGCGCTGGCGCAACTGGCCCAAGCTTTTTGCAACACGCGCCGCCCCAAGGTTATTTCAAGTGGGATGGCCAAGACCTGTCCACTCTGATCAAGTTGCGCGACATGGTGGGCGAGTTTGAAAAACCCAAGTTCTTTGCCTACAAACAAAAGCTGTGCGTGCACAGCCGCAACGAAACCGTGGGTTGCAACGCCTGTGTTGACATTTGTTCAGCCGAGGCCATTTCAAGCGACAAGTCGCGGCAACAAATCAAAGTCAACCCCAACCTGTGTGTCGGATGCGGTGCTTGCACCACAGTGTGTCCTACAGGTGCACTGACCTACGCATATCCCAAAGCACAAGAGCAAGGTTTGAAAATCAAAACCTTGTTGTCCACCTATCACGCGGCTGGCGGAAAAGATCCCACGCTCTTGTTTCACAGCCAAGAGGCAGGCCAAGCCTGCATCGAAGCATTGGGTCGGTCGGCGCAATTGAAATTGGCGCAGGGCATACCGGCCAATGTCATTCCCATGTCTTTGTGGCACACCGCCAGTTTGGGCTTGGAAGTTTGGCTCACGGCCATTGCCTATGGCGCCAAACAAGTCTTGGTGCTCAACACCCACGAAGAAGCGCCGCAATATGTGGAAGGCTTAGAAGCCCAAATGGCGGTTGCCCAAAGTTTGCTGGCGGGCTTGGGCTATACCGGTGAACATTTTCAAATCATCCAGGCCAAAACTGCCATGGATTTAGATGGCAGTTTGCAGGCCAACTTGAAAGCCCAGAAACAGGCCTCAGCGCAAAGCAAGCATCTGGCACCTGCATCGTTTGCCAAATTTTCTGTAGCCCCCGAAAAGCGCAGCACGCTTGAATTGGCTTTGGACCATTTGAGTGAACATGCGCCAGCTGCATTGACAGACGCCAACAAAGCCATCGCATTGCCCAAGGCTTCACCCATGGGCAGTTTGAAAGTCAATGTCGACAAATGCACGCTGTGCTTAAGTTGCGTCAGTGCCTGCCCGGCCAGCGCCTTGCAAGACAACCCCGAATTGCCACAACTTCGGTTTATTGAAAAAAATTGTGTTCAGTGCGGCCTGTGTGCCACCACCTGCCCAGAAGATGCCATTGAGTTGGTACCTCGTTTCTTGCGCACACCCGAGCGCAAACAAGCGCAGGTCTTGAACCAATCGCAACCCTACGGCTGTGTGAAATGCGGCAAACCCTTTGGCACTCTGAAAGCCATTGAAGCCATGTTGGGCAAATTGGCAGGGCACAGCATGTTCCAAGGTGCGGCCTTGGAGCGACTCAAAATGTGTGGCGACTGCCGTGTGATTGACATCTATTCGAACGCCGAAGAAGCCAAAATTGTGAATATTCCGCCCAAGGGCTGAAGCTTTGAACGCCCGCCCAGAACTTATTACCGAATTAAACGCCATGACTTCCAACTTGCCATCTTCCTCAGCCTTGGATGAAGAAACCGCGCGTGCAGAGATTTATGGCTTGTTGGCCCAACTTTTCTACCAAGTGCCTGCGCCTGATCTGCTGTCGCAAATGCGGGTGGCAGTCACAGACGCCCCTGTCGCAGGGGGATTTTTGGAGGAGCCTTGGCGACAAGTAGTGACGGCTGCCCAGCAAAGCTCAGATGAAGAAATTGCCAACGAATACAACCATCTGTTTGGAGGGGTGGGTAAACCCGAGGTCTATTTGTACGCTTCCCATTACGTCAGTGGCTTTTTGAACGACAAGCCGGTGGCCAGGTTGCGGGAAGATTTATCTGCTTTGGGTTTGGAGCGCGACGACAGCATGTCGGAGACCGAAGACCATTTCGCCTGTTTGTGCGAAGTGATGCGCTATTTGATTGCGGGTGATGACGTGTCGGTGTCCAACTTGACCCACCAAGAGGCGTTTTTTGCCACACACATTCAGCCTTGGGCGCAAGAGATGACCGAGTCCATTGCCAAACATCCCAAGGCGCATTTTTTTGCAGTTTTGGCGGAATTTACTCAGGCATTCCTTGGCATCGAGGCACAAGGTTTTGACTTATTGACTTAGGCCAAATTCCTAAGGGTTTTCCCATTGTGACAGTCTTGTAACCTGATAGGATACTCATGGTATGCAAAGCATTTCCTAAGCATCTTTCGAGGAAGCATTCATGAGTTCTCAAAACCCAAAATTATCACGCCGCAACCTGTTTGCAGGGGCCGGAACTGTCGGGGTTGTGGCAGCGGCCACCAGCCTGTTGCCTCAAGTCCAAGACTTGGCACCCCAAGTGCTACCCAAAGCCAAGCCCGAGCGTGGTGGCGGCTACGAGCTCTCCGAGCACGTGAAGCGCTATTACAAGACCACCTTGGTCTAATCCTTTTCTAACACTCACCTCTTCTGGAGAGTTTCATGTTGTTGACCAAAAAGAATTCTGGCACCGCAGGTGCTTCATCGTCACCGTTTGTGCACAGCCTGCGCCGCGGCCTCACGCAAGCGCTGCCCACCCTTGACCGACGCACGTTTTTGCGCCGTTCTGGTTTGGGCGTTGGTGTAGGTCTCGCTGCATCGCAACTGAGCTTGGTCAAAAAAGCTCAAGCTGCCAATACGACTGGCGGCGTCATTGGCGCTGGCAAAGTCGAAGTGAAGCGCACAGTTTGCACCCACTGTTCGGTTGGATGTGCTGTAGACGCGGTTGTCGAAAACGGCGTTTGGGTGCGTCAAGAGCCTGTGTTCGACTCCCCCATCAACTTGGGCGCGCACTGCGCCAAAGGTGCGGCATTGCGCGAACACGGCCACGGCGAATACCGTCTGCGCTACCCCATGAAGTTGGTCAACGGCAAATACGAGCGCATCAGCTGGGACGTGGCTCTTAAAGAAATCAGCGAGCGCATGACCGACTTGCGCAAAGCCAGCGGCCCCGACAGTGTTTACTTCATTGGCTCATCCAAGCACAACAATGAACAAGCGTATCTCATGCGCAAGTTTGTCAGCTTCTGGGGCACCAACAACACCGATCACCAAGCTCGTATTTGCCACTCCACCACCGTTGCCGGTGTGGCCAATACATGGGGCTACGGCGCCATGACCAATTCGTACAACGACATGCAAAACAGCAAGTGCGCCATGTACATTGGCTCCAACGCTGCCGAAGCACACCCTGTCAGCATGTTGCACATGCTGCATGCCAAAGAAAATGGCTGCAAGATGATCGTGGTCGACCCACGCTTCACACGCACAGCGGCAAGAGCCGACGAATATGTTCGCATTCGCTCTGGCACCGACATTCCGTTCTTGTTCGGCATCCTGTATCACATCTTCAAAAATGGATGGGAAGACAAGAAGTACATCAACGACCGTGTCTATGGCATGGACGCTGTCAAAGCCGATGTCATGGCCAAGTGGACACCTGACAAGGTGGAAGAAGCTTGCGGCGTGAAGGAAGAGCAAGTTTTCAAAGTTGCCAAAATGCTGCACGACAACAACCCCAGTACTGTGGTGTGGTGCATGGGCCAAACACAACACACCATTGGCAACGCCATTGTTCGTGCCTCTTGCATCTTGCAATTGGCTTTGGGCAATGTGGGCAAGTCGGGTGGCGGTACCAATATTTTCCGCGGTCACGACAACGTGCAAGGCGCCACTGACGTAGGCCCCAACCCTGACTCACTGCCTGGCTACTATGGCTTGGCTGAGGGTTCATGGAAGCACTTTGCCAAAGCTTGGGGCGTTGACTTTGAATGGATCAAAGGACGTTATGCCAGCCCTGCCATGATGGGCAAGAACGGCATCACCGTCTCGCGCTGGATTGACGGCGTGCTCGAGAAAAACGAGTTGATTGACCAAGACAGCAATTTGCGCGGCGTGTTCTACTGGGGCCACGCACCCAACTCTCAAACACGTGGTTTGGAAATGAAGCGCGCCATGGACAAGCTCGACTTGTTGGTGGTGGTCGATCCTTATCCTTCTGCCACAGCCGCCATGGCCGCCATGCCAGGCAAGCCCGAAGACTTGAACCCCAACCGCGCGGTGTACTTGTTGCCTGCGGCCACACAGTTTGAAACCAGTGGTTCTTGCACGGCATCCAACCGCTCATTGCAGTGGCGCGACAAGGTCATCGATCCCTTGTGGGAAAGCCGCTCCGATCACATGATCATGTACCAATTGGCCGACAAATTGGGCTTTGGCAAAGAGTTGGTCAAAAACTACAAAATGCAAAAAGTCAAAGGCTTGGACGAACCCGTGCCCGAAGACATCTTGCGTGAAATCAACAAATGCGTTTGGACCATTGGCTACACCGGCCAAAGCCCAGAGCGCCTGAAAGCGCACATGCGCAACATGCATTTGTTTGATGTCAAAACGCTCAAATCCAAAGGCGGCAAAGACAAAGAAACAGGCTATGACTTTGGCGGTGATTATTTCGGTTTGCCATGGCCTTGCTGGGGCACACCTGAACTCAAGCACCCCGGCTCACCCAACTTGTACGACACCTCCAAGCACGTCATGGAAGGCGGCGGAAACTTCCGCGCCAACTTTGGCATTGAGCGTGAAGGTAAATCTTTGCTGGCCGAAGATGGTTCTCACTCTAAAGGCGCTGACATCACCACGGGCTATCCCGAACTCGATCACGTGTTGCTTAAAAAGCTTGGCTGGTGGGGTGAACTCACAGAAGACGAAACCAAAGCAGCTGAAGGCAAAAACTGGAAGACCGATTCTTCTGGCGGCATGATCCGTGTGTTCATGAAGAACCACGGTTGCCATCCCTTTGGCAATGCCAAAGCCCGTGCAGTGGTTTGGAATTTCCCCGATCCTATTCCGCAGCACCGCGAGCCCTTGTATGGCACACGTGCCGACCTCATGGCCAAGTACCCCACGCACGACGACAAGAAAGCATTCTGGCGTTTGCCCACTTTGTACAAAACCATTCAAGACAAAAACATTGCCGACAAGGTGCATGAGAAGTTCCCGCTCATCATGACCTCGGGTCGTTTGGTGGAATACGAAGGTGGCGGCGAAGAAACTCGCTCAAATCCTTGGTTGGCCGAACTGCAACAAGAAATGTTTGTTGAAATTCACCCCCAAACAGCTTCGAAGCGAGGCATTCGAAATGGCGAGCGCGCTTGGGTCAAATCGCCCACAGGTGCTCGTTTGAATGTGCAAGCGCTTGTCACCGAGCGTGTGGCGCCCGATACCGTGTTCTTGCCTTTCCACTTCTCCGGACGTTGGCAAGGTGCCGACATGCTGGCGCATTACCCCAATGGGGCAGCGCCAATCGTGCGCGGTGAAGCTGTTAACACAGCCACCACGTATGGCTACGACAGCGTCACCATGATGCAAGAAACAAAAACAACCGTTTGCGATGTGGAGAAGGCTTAAAGCTTTCCACACACACAGGAGTAAAACATGGCAAGAATGAAATTTATCTGTGATGCAGAGCGCTGCATTGAATGCAACGGGTGTGTCACTGCTTGTAAAAACGAACACGAAGTGCCTTGGGGCGTCAATCGCCGCCGCGTGGTCACATTGAACGACGGTGTGCCCGGCGAAAGATCAATCTCTGTGGCGTGCATGCACTGCTCCGATGCACCTTGCATGGCAGTGTGCCCCGTCAACTGTTTCTATCGCACCGAAGAGGGTGTGGTCTTGCACGACAAAGACGTCTGCATCGGTTGCGGCTACTGCTCCTACGCATGCCCGTTCGGCGCCCCTCAGTTCCCAAGTGCTGGCACTTTCGGTGTTCGCGGCAAGATGGACAAATGCACCTTCTGCGCAGGCGGCCCTGAAGCCAACGGCAGCCAAGCCGAGTTTGAAAAATATGGTCGCAACCGTTTGGCCGAAGGCAAGTTGCCTGCATGCGCCGAAATGTGTTCGACCAAAGCATTGTTAGCTGGTGATGGCGACGTTGTTGCCGACATCTTCCGCAACCGCGTGGTGCAACGCGGCAAGGGCGCAGAAGTTTGGGGCTGGGGCACTGCCTACGGCAGCAAAACCGATGCGAAAGGTGCCAAATCATGAGCAACTTGAAACGATTGACGGGTTTTGCTGGTGCCTTGGTTTTGATCTCAAGCCTCAGCGCTTGTGGCGAGAAAATTCAAAATCTTGCAGGACAGCCCAAGCTCGATGCAGCGCCATACACCGGCACAGGCGTTCAGGTGTTCACTTCGTCCGACTGGAAAGCGGGCGACAAGAACAGCTGGGCCCAGCAACTCAAAACTCGCGCTCAATATGGGCAAAACGATCACTCGCGATCCAACTGAACGTGGGAGAGCAAGCATGAACCGATTTTCGGTAAGTAAACAACTCCAGTCTGGTCTGCTATCAGTCAGTCTGATGTTGGGCGGGGCCTTGAGTGCCGCAGCACAAACTGCACCTGCAGCTTCTCCGGCAGCAGCCCCGGAAGTGGCTAAAACTGCGGCACCTGGCGTGCAAAGTGCCAACATTTTCTCTATCGCGCCCGATGCCAACACTGATCCTAAATACGCGGACCAAAACAATGGCGAGCGCAACAAGGTTCAACCTGGCAACAACGCGCCTATTTGGCGACAAGTTGGCGCAGGTGCGACGGGTTACAGCAGCTTGCCGGTTTCCGAGGCGCCAGAAGCGGGCAACCTGATACAGCCCTTTGTTCAGTACCCCGGCTCAAAGCTCACCACAGCGGGTGAAGCTTGGCGCCAAGTTCGCAACAACTGGATCATTCCCTACGGTGGCTCTTTGTTGCTTATCGTTGGTTTGGCCATTGCTTTGTTTTACTACGGCAAGGGCAGCATGAAATTGCACGGCACCGAAACGGGTCGCAAAATTGAACGCTTCACCCCTCTTGAGCGGGCGGCGCACTGGTCCAATGCCATTGCCTTTGTCTGCTTGGCCGTGTCGGGCTTGGTCATGGCCTGGGGTAAGTTTTTCATTCAGCCGATCATTGGCAATGCCTTGTTTGGTTGGCTCACTTACGCTTTGAAAAATCTGCATAATTTTGCGGGACCTTTGTTTGCCGTCTCTTTGATCATTGTCTTCGTCACTTTCCTCAAAGACAACTGGCCAAGCAAGGAAGACATCACCTGGCTTTTAAAAGGTGGTGGCATGTTCTCAGGCGAAGAAGTGCCCTCACACCGCTTCAATGCGGGCGAAAAAGTGGTCTTCTGGTTTGGCGTGTTGGGCTTGGGCGTCATTGTGGTGGCATCAGGCTTGGTGCTCGACAAACTCATTCCAGGTCTCATTTATGAGCGCAGCACCATGCAAATTGCCAACATGATTCATGGTGTGGCCACAGTGCTCATGATGGCCATGTTCATGGGACACATTTACATGGGCACCATCGGCATGCAAGGCGCTTACAGTGCCATGCGAGAAGGCTATGTCGATGAAACCTGGGCCAAAGAACACCACGAACTTTGGTACAACGACATCAAGGCAGGCAAAATTCCTGCACAAAGATCTCCCGAAGCAGCGGCCCATGGTGGCGCAGCTTCCACATCGGCATCTGCCTGAAGCATGAGGACTCCAACCATGAATAAATCATTGATCAGCTTGGCCACTTTGTTACTGGCTTCCTTGTTCAGCGTGTCTGCATTGGCCAAGTTGCCAGCGCCTAGCGACGAAGCCAAAGCCAAGGCCGCAGAAGCCGCCGCTAAAACAGCGCATGGCAACAAAGTCGCAGATTTTCAATTGTGTAAATCGCGCGAAAAGGTGGCGGCACACTATTACAAAACAGCCAAGGCCAGTGGCAAAGCGACTAACCCGCCTGTCGCTACCCCAGCATGTGCAGACCCAGGTCCCTTTGTGGCCGCTGCACCAGCTGCGCCTGCTGCTGTAGCAGCTGCACCCGCCAAAAAATCCTGATTTTTCCCTGAATTCATCAGGTTGAAAGTCCCTCGCTGCATAAGCGTGGGACTTTTTGCGTTAGGCTCGGACCTGAATCTTTGAATGACCCATGTTGCTAGCTACTTCCCTTAAACCCAGGCTGACCCAAGCCCGCGCAGAATTGACGCGGCAAATCAGTGTGGTCAACGAGTTTGGTGAAAGCTCTCAAGTGCACATCCCTGCAGAGCGTGCGCTCACGGTTTATTTGGACAAGAAAGAATTGGTCACCCTCATGACCTTGGGCGCCAGTCCTGAATGCTTGGTGCTGGGGTTCTTGCTCAACCAACGCTTGATTCAATCCGTGAGTGAAATTGAATCGGTCACCGTTGACTGGTCCTTGGGCGAAGGCGAACTGGGGCAGCCTGGTGTAGCGGCCATCAAAACACGCGATGGCCTGAGCCAAGCTGGCCCCAAAACGGCAGCGCGTGTGGTCACGACGGGTTGTGGACAAGGCAGTGTGTTCGGCGATTTGGTCAGCGACATCGATGCCATTCAATTGCCAGCCGATGCGCACATTTCTCAGGCCACTTTGTACGCCTTGGTCAATGCCATTCGCATTCAAGAAACCACTTACAAATCTTCTGGGTCGGTGCATGGCTGCGCTTTGTTCAAGGGCTCAGACATGCTGATGTTTGTCGAAGATGTGGGCCGGCACAATGCGGTTGATACGATTGCCGGCTGGATGGTCATGAACGATGTCAGCGGTCACGACAAAGTTTTTTACACCACAGGCAGGCTGACCAGCGAGATGGTCATCAAGTCTGCGCAGATGGGTGTGCCCATCGCCGTCTCGCGCAGTGGCATTACCCAAATGGGTTTGGAAGTGGCCGAGCGCGTGCAGCTTTGCGCCATTGGACGTGCCACCAACAAGCGGTTTTTGTGTTTCAGCGCACCGCACAGATTAAAGTGGCAAGCTGAGCTGGCCGAAGGCTCATCTGGCAAGTCCATGCTACAAGATGCCGTCTGAAGTTTCTAAAGCGGCCATGCACCCTGCAGTTGTTTTAAGCAATCATTCTTGGCAGCGCTCACTTCAATTAGGCTTGCGCAATCTTTGGCGAGACTTGCGTTCCGGTGAATTGAATTTGCTCTTTGTTTCGGTGGTGTTGGCGGTTTCTGCACTCACCGCCGTTGGATTTTTTTCTGATCGACTTCAAGCTGGTTTATGGCGAGACGCCAGACAACTCTTGGGTGGCGATGCCGTGGTGGTCAGTGACAAACCCACCGCAGAAAATTTTCAGAAAAAGGCCCAAGCACTTGGTCTCAAAACCAATGCCACCTTGAGCTTTCCCAGCATGGCGCGCGCAGACGATGCCCAAGGCGGTGAAACCAAATTGGTGGCATTGAAAGCAGTGTCCGAAGGCTATCCATTGCGCGGGCAAATGAGTTTGCAAAACGCGCAGAGTGTTGGCGATGCCAACAATCAAGCCTCTTCTCGCCTCACCCGCGATGTGCCCCAGCCAGGGCAAGCTTGGGTCGACCCTGCCTTGCTGGAAGTGTTGAACCTTCAAAAGGGCGATGTCATTTGGCTGGGCGACAAGTCATTTCAAATATCAGAACTCATTGAGCGTGAACCTGACCGCGGTGCTGCCTTTATGAATTTTGCACCGAGGGTCATGATTCACCAATCCGATGTCCCCGCCACGGGCTTGATCCAACCTGCAAGTCGCATTTCTTACCGCATGGCTGTGTCGGGCGATGAGGCGCAGGTGAATGTGCAACAGTTTTTAAAATGGGCTCGGGCAGAAGTCGACAAGCCAGAAGTGCGCGGCGTTCAAATTGAATCGATGGAAAGCGGGCGCCCTGAAATGCGGCAAACCCTTGACCGCGCTGAAAAGTTTTTGAATTTGGTTGCGCTGCTCGCTGCCTTGTTGTGCGCTGTGGCTGTGGCATTGGCAGCCAGAACCTTTGCAAGCAAGCACCTCGATGCGTGTGCCTTGTTGCGCGTCTTGGGACAGAGCCAAAAAACTTTGTCTGTGGCTTACGCTTTTGAGTTCTTGACCGCGGGCATGGTGGCCAGTTTGTTGGGGGTGATGCTGGGTTATGGCATTCATCACGCCTTCATCTGGCTGTTGGCCGGCTTGGTTGATGCGCAACTGCCGCCCAGTTCCATCGAACCTGCGCTGTTGGGTCTGGGTATGGGCTTGACATTGCTGCTGGCCTTTGGCCTACCGCCAGTCTTGCAGCTGGCCAAAGTACCGGCAATGCGCGTCATCCGCCGCGACATGGGTGGTTTGCAGCCAGCATCTGTTGGTGTCTTGCTGACGGGCTTGTTCGGTTTTGCAGGCGCCTTGTTGTGGGCCAGTCGCGATATGAAATTGGGCTTGATGACCGTCGGTGGTTTTGCAGTAGCCACGCTTTTATTTGCAGGCGCCACCTGGTTGGTTTTGAAACTCTTGCGCAAATGGGTGCCTACCGACACCACCCCAAGATGGCTCTTGTTGGCCACACGCCAAGTCATGGCGCGCCCTGTGTATGCAGTGGTTCAAGTCAGCGCATTGTCGGTTGGTTTGTTGGCCTTGGTCTTGTTGGTGTTGCTGCGCACCGATCTGATTAGCAGCTGGCGCAAAGCCACTCCCGTCAATGCGCCCGATCGCTTTGTCATCAATGTCCAGCCTGATCAAACACAAGCTTTTCAAGCCGCGCTCAAGCTTGCAGGTGTGAAGGGCTACGATTGGTATCCCATGATTCGAGGCCGCTTGGTGGCCATTAACGGCAAGGCTGTCAGCCCTTTGGATTACACCGACGACCGTGCCAAACGCTTGGTTGACCGTGAATTTAACTTGTCTGCACGTGCGGCCAAGCCAGAACACAACCCAGTGGTTCAAGGTCAATGGAAAGAAGGCGAGAGCGATGCAGTCAGTGTTGAAATCGGCATTGCCAAAACCCTCGGCTTGAAGATGGGCGATCGTTTGCGATTTGATGTGGGTGGCGTGATCTCTGAAGGGCGCATCACCTCCTTGCGCAAAGTTGATTGGGGCTCGATGCGCGCCAACTTCTTTGTGATCTATCCGGTAGACAATTTGCCCGATGTGCCTTTGAGTTTCATGGCTGCTTTTAAAACACCGGATGTGCCCACCTTCGAGCGAAACTTGCTGCAGCAGTTTCCCAATGTCACCAGTGTCGACTTGCGAGCGACGCTCACACAAATTCAAAATGTGTTGGACCAAGTCATTCGTGCGGTTGAATTTTTATTTGCTTTCACTTTGATGGCGGGCTTGTTGGTGCTCACCGCTGCCGTTACGTCCACGCGTGAAGAACGAAAACGAGAATTCGCCATCATGCGAGCCTTGGGCGCAACGGGTCGTTTATTGAGCCAAGTGCAAACCGCAGAACTCATGGGGGTCGGGCTGTTGGCTGGCTTCTTGGCCAGCTTGGTGGCTGAGTTGGTGGGTTGGGGCTTGGCTCGATTTGTCTTTGAATTTGAATGGACAGCATCGCTGTGGGTGCCTGTTGCTGGCGCACTCACAGGTGCCGTTTTGGCTTGGATTGCCGGATGGTGGGGTTTGGCTGAAGTGCTCCGGCAGCCCGTGTCGCAAACCTTGCGTCAGGCTTCAGAATAATTCAAGAGGGTGTGAGCAACACCAGCAAGGCACCAGCGCCGCCTTCAGCTGGTTTGGCTTGCACAAAGGCCATGACTTGATTTTTTTGCACCAGCCAACTGTGCACTTTCGATTTGAGCACGGGTGTTTTACCCGGTGAACCCAAACCTTTGCCATGCACCACCCGGACACACCGAATGCCGTGTTTGTGCGCCTCGCGAATGAAGGTGGTTAAGGCCAAGCGCGCTTCATCGCTGCGCAAGCCATGCAAATCAATTTCACGCTGAATGGCCCATTCGCCTTTTCGCAATTTGTGCGTGACGTCCGTGCCGACACCGGGCCTGCGAAAGCTCAGTGCTTCGTCGGTGTCTAGCAAAGTGCTCACGTCGAACTCATCGCTCAATGAGTCTTGAATGACCTTGGCCTCGTCTTTTTGAAGCTGCGTTGCCACAGGTTCACGCGGCGTTCTGGGAAGATGTGCTTTGTTGTGAACAGGCAATGGCGCCACCTTGCCGATGGCGCGTGTAAACAGGTTTTTATCCGCCTCTGCCTTTCGAGTGGCCGCCGCGCGCGCGGCTTCCTCAGCAGCTGCTTTGGCCTGCGCCGCTGCAATTTGCTTTTGAACCAGTTTGAGATCTTGAAGCGATTGGAATTTCACCAGCCAATGGTGCCACAAGCTGCGTGAGTTTGAGCCACTGCCCTATAAAACGCCTTGCTCGGCCATGGAGAAGGCCTGACCTGGGCCCACGATCACATGGTCTAAGACCCGAACGTCCACCATGGCCAAAGCAGACTTCAAGCTTTGGGTCAGGTGCATATCGGCAGGGCTGGGATGAACCGAGCCACTGGGATGGTTGTGCGCCAATACCACCGCCGCGCTGTGGTGATGCAGGGCCCTGAGCACCACTTCACGGGGGTACACACTGGTTTGACTGAGCGTGCCCCGAAACAAGGTTTCCATGCACACCAGCTTGTGTTGCGCGTCAAGAAACAGCATGGCAAACACTTCGTGTGTTTTGTGGGCCAAATGAAGTTGCAAATACAACTGCACGCTGCTGGCGCTTTGCATGACTTCTCGGGTGCTGAGTTGTTGGGCCATGGCGCGTTTGGCCAACTCCATGACAGCCAACAGCTCGGATTGTTTGGCAGGCCCTAGGCCTTTGATCGCATGTTGCTGCGCCGGCGGCGTGAGCAGCAAATTGGCCAATCCGCCGCTGGCCACCAGCATGTCTTGCGCCAATTGCAGCACATTGCGGCCTGCCACCCCTGTTCTAAGCAACAGGGACAAAAGCTCGGTATCGCTTAAAGCGGCGGGCCCACGGGTGAGTATTTTTTCACGGGGACGGGTGTCTGGGGGTAATTCTTGGATGTTCATGGGCTTTCTGTAGAGATAAATGCCTCAGATTCAGGCTTTTGGGGGCGAAAGCCGCAGAAGCTTTTTACAATGGCGCATTCGACTCTTGAAGTCTGAACCCAAAGCCTTCTGCGTGGGGCGGTTTGGATTTTCATTGGCCTGCATTGAATTGCGCTGGATGCGCCTTCAAAGCGCATTTCTCAGAATAAAGTTTTATGACCACAGTCCAAGCCGGATCTTTTTTAACCTTGCATTACCGATTGGCAGGACCGCAGGGCACGCTCATCAATACATTTGAAGACAAGCCTGCCACCCTGTCGTTGGGCTCTGGCGAGTTGTCGCCAGGCATGGAAGCGGCCTTGATGGGTTTGGAAGAGGGTGTACGCACGACTTTCGAATTGGCTTCGGGCGTGGCTTTTGGCGATCGCAACCCTGACATGCAGCAATGGGTCGCGCGCAAGTTACTGGCCCAGTTGGGGGCAGCACAAGAGCACTATGTGCCTGGCGATGTGGTGCAATTTCCCACACCTGACGGCCTTGGCACTTATGCCGGTGCTGTGATGCAAGTGGCCGATGATGGCGCAGTTTTGTTTGACTTCAACCATCCATTGGCGGGCCACCCGGTCACTTTTGAAGTGCATGTCATTGGTATTTTATAAATCTACTTTAAGCAGCTGAAAGCAATTATGGGCGTACAAGAAATTTTGTTGGCAGAACCTCGCGGCTTTTGTGCCGGCGTCGATCGTGCCATCGACATTGTGGAAGCGGCCATAGCCAAGTTTGGCAGGCCTATTTATGTGCGCCATGAAATTGTGCACAACACCTATGTGGTGAACGACCTCAAAACCAAAGGCGCGATCTTCATTGAAGAATTAAGTGATGTGCCGCCAGGTGCCACCTTGGTGTTCAGTGCGCATGGTGTGAGCAAAGCGGTTCAAGCGGAAGCAGAAGCTCGCGGCTTTACTATTTTTGATGCCACGTGTCCTTTGGTGACCAAAGTGCACGTGGAAGTGGCCAAGCTTCACAAAGAAGGCTATGAGTTCATCATGATTGGGCACAAAGGCCACCCCGAAGTGGAAGGCACCATGGGCCAATTACCCAATGGCATTCACTTGGTAGAAGACTCGGAAGATGTGCTCAAGGTACAACCCAGACAGACTGAACTCTTGGCCGTCGTCACGCAAACCACTTTGAGTGTGGACGATGCGGCAGAAATTTTGCTAGCCGTGAAGCAGCGTTTTCCTAAAGTGCGCGAACCCAAGCAACAAGACATTTGCTACGCCACCCAAAATCGGCAAGATGCTGTCAAACTCATGAGCCCCCAAGTCGATGTGTTGGTGGTGGTGGGCAGCCCCACCAGTTCCAACAGCAACCGCTTGCGTGAATTGGGCAGTCGATTGGGCGCTGACAGTTACATGATTGACAGTGCCGAAGAACTTCAAAATGAATGGTTTGAGGGCAAACACCGCGTTGGCCTCACTGCGGGTGCATCGGCCCCTGAAGTGTTGGTTCAAGATGTCATCGCCCGCCTGCGCGCCTTGGGCGCCACCTCCATTCGCAAATTGGACGGCGTCACAGAAACCATCAAATTCCCCTTGCCAAAGGGACTAAAATTAGACGATGGCCATTGATTCTTTGGTCGCATAACTTTTTATCCAAATGCTAGACATTCTCTTGCTCCGTAAAGACCTAGACGCCGCCGTGGCGCGTTTAGAGACGCGTAAAAACCCACAAGCATTTTTGAATGTGGAAAAGTTTCGCGCTTTAGAAACAGAGCGCAAAACTTTGCAAACGCGCACCGAAGAATTGCAAAGTCAGCGCAACAGCTTGTCCAAACAAATTGGCATGTTGAAAGCCAAAGGTGAAAGCACCGACCAAGTCATGGCCGATGTGGCCAGCATCAAAATAGAACTCGATGCCTCAGCCTTGCGTTTGGATGCTTTGCAGGCAGAAATTCAAGACATGCTGTTGGCCGTGCCCAACTTGCCGCACGAAAGTGTGCCTGTGGGTGCAGACGAACACGGCAATGTAGAAGTGCGCAAATGGAGCGTTGATGGCAAGGGCCCAAAGACGTTTGACTTTGAAGTGCGCGACCATGTCGACATTGGCGAGAAGCTTGGCCTGGACTTTGACATCGGTATCAAATTGTCTGGCTCGCGTTTCACATTCATGCGCGGCCAAATTGCGCGCATGCACCGAGCTTTGGCGCAGTTCATGTTGGACACGCAAACACAGCAGCACGGCTACACAGAGTGCTATACACCGTATATTGTTAACGCAGACACTTTGCGCGGCACTGGCCAGTTGCCCAAGTTTGAAGGCGATTTGTTTGCTGCCAAAAAGGGCGGACAAGATTCTGAAGAAGGCGCAGAGAGCCAAGCCCTGTATTTGATTCCCACTTCAGAAGTGACTTTGACCAATGTGGTGCGCGATGAAATCTTGGCAGAATCAGATTTGCCCATGAAGCTCACTGCCCACACACCCTGCTTCAGATCGGAAGCAGGAAGTGCAGGGCGGGACACACGTGGCCTCATTCGACAACACCAGTTTGACAAAGTTGAGATGGTGCAAATTGTTCATCCAGAGAAAAGCTATGAAGCGCTGGAAGAAATGACGGGCCATGCAGAAGTTATTTTGCAAAAGCTGGGTTTGCCTTATCGCGTGATGTTGCTTTGTTCTGGTGACATGGGCTTTGGCGCTACCAAAACGTATGACCTTGAAGTGTGGGTGCCTGCACAAGCCACTTACCGTGAGATCAGTTCTTGTTCTAACTGCGAAGCTTTTCAAGCCCGTCGTTTGCAAGCGCGCTTTAAAAATGCGCAAGGCAAGAATGAGCTGGTGCACACCTTGAATGGTTCTGGTTTGGCTGTGGGCCGTGCGTTGGTGGCTGTGCTTGAAAATTATCAGAATGCAGATGGTTCTGTGACGGTGCCTGAGGTGTTGCGGCCTTACATGGGCGGCATCACAGAATTGCGTGCTTAACAGGCACTGTTAGAATTTGCGGCAGTGACTAGCCGCAATGTTGAGTGCAGGAGAAGTGGCAGAGTGGTCGAATGTACCTGACTCGAAATCAGGCGTGGTGGCAACATCACCGTGGGTTCGAATCCCACCTTCTCCGCCAGTTGTTCTAGCCTCGCTTTTTTGCGGGGCTATTTTTTTGCTCAGATGGCTGAGCTCGCTGTGTGAGGATGGGGTTGGTGGGTGGGTTCCTCATGCTGGAGTACCAGAAATCGTCACCCACCCACCAACCCCATCCTCACACAGACTGCGAACAGCAGTGATGGTGTTC
>CANFJC010000019.1 GCA_947447245.1 Comamonadaceae bacterium | reverse complement strand
GGCCAGCTACACAGTGACTTTGCGTGCCGATGCAAAGCAATATCCTGTGCTGCTGTCCAATGGCAATTTAATGGAACAAGGGCCCTTGGAAGAGGGACGCCACTTCGCCAAATGGACAGACCCTCACAAAAAACCCTGCTACCTGTTTGCTTTGGTCGCTGGCAAATTGGTGGCGCGCGAGCAGCGCATCGTTTCTCGCTCGGGCAAAGAGCACTTGCTGCAAGTTTTTGTTCGCCCCGGCGATTTGGACAAAACCGAACACGCCATGAACTCCCTCATGGCCAGTGTGGCATGGGATGAAGCTCGCTTCGGATTGCCGCTTGACCTGGAGCGCTTCATGATTGTGGCCACCAGCGACTTCAACATGGGCGCTATGGAAAACAAAGGCCTCAATATTTTCAACACCAAATATGTGTTGGCCAACCCTGCCACAGCGACCGACTCTGACTATGCCAACATTGAAAGCGTCGTGGGCCATGAGTACTTTCACAATTGGACTGGCAATCGAATCACCTGCCAAGATTGGTTTCAACTTTCTCTCAAAGAAGGTTTAACCGTTTTCCGAGATCAAGAGTTCAGCCAAGACATGGCGGGCATTCCTAGCGCACGTGCCGTCAAGCGCATTGAAGATGTTCGGGTGCTGCGAACCGTTCAGTTCCCTGAAGATGCAGGCCCCATGGCACACCCCGTCAGGCCTGACAGCTATGTTGAAATCAATAACTTCTACACCGTCACCATTTACGAAAAAGGTGCTGAAGTCGTTCGGATGATGCAAACTTTGTTGAGTGCACCTGGCGATGAAGAAGGCAAGCGTGGATTTGCAAAAGGCATGACGCTTTACTTTGAACGGCATGACGGCCAAGCAGTCACCTGCGATGACTTCGCACAAGCCATTGCCGATGCCAACCCCAGCTCTCCTTTGGCGCAGCTTCTCCCGCAATTCAAACGTTGGTACAGCCAAGCAGGTACGCCGAGGTTGCTGGCTGAAGGTGTGTACAACAGTGATGCTCAAACCTTCACACTCAACTTGTCCCAGTCATGCCTTGCCACAGCAGACCAGGCCAGCAAAGAAGCATTTGTCATTCCTGTTTCAGTGGGTCTCCTGGATGCAGACGGCCATCCGATTGCTGTTCAGCTACAAGGTGAAACGCCATCTCAAAGCATTCAATTCAGCAAAACTTTGGTGTTGAGTGAAGCGACAAAATCCTTTGTTTTTGAAAACGTTCCCTCAGCACCCACCCCTTCCGTCTTGCGAAATTTCAGCGCACCAGTCAATCTTGACTGCGAGCTCACCGAAAAACAATGGCTGACTCTGTTGGCCAATGACCCAGACGCCTTCAACCGATGGGAAGCTGGTCAGCGACTAGCTGTTCAAGCTGCTTTGCGTTTCATCCGTGCCCAACACAATCCGAAAACAGAAGTTGTTTTAGGCAGCGATTACCTTCAAGCCATGCGCATGGTTTTAAACCATCCTGATTTAGATTCAGCTTTCAAAGAGCTGGTCCTCACCCTGCCCTCAGAAACCTATATTTCTGAGCAGCTTGAGTCTGTCGACCCCCAACAAGTGCATGCTGTGCGAGAGGCGATGCGGCTTCAACTGGCCCTTTCTTTACAGACAGAGTGGCAAGCTTGCTATGAGCTCAATCGCGTCATGGGTGCTTACTCACCGGATGCCAGCTCGAGCGCCAAACGCGCGTTGTCGGGCATGGCTTTAAGCATGTTGTGCTTGGCTGCCGTGCACGAAGGCACATCTGTTTGGCCCGGCAAAGCCTTGCAAGCTTTCAAAGATGCGCACAACATGACCGACCGCTTCAATGCCCTCATTGCCTTGGTGATCAGTGGCCATGAATTGGCCACCCAAGCACTCGAGATGTTCCATGCCTTGTTCAAGAACGAGGCCTTGGTGATCGACAAATGGTTTGGCTTGCAAGCCAGCGCACCTGATCGCGACGGCCATATTTTGCCCATCGTGCGTCAACTCATGCAACACCCCGACTTCAACCTGCGCAATCCCAATCGTGCGCGCAGTTTGATCTTCAGTTATTGCAGCGCCAATCCTGGCGGCTTTCACCGCAGTGATGCCGCAGGCTATGTCTACTGGAGTGAGCGCGTCATAGAACTTGATGCCATCAACCCGCAGGTGGCTGCGCGCCTAGCCCGCGCCTTAGACCGCTGGAAAAAATTGGCAGAGCCCTATCGCCAAGCTGCCAAGGCCGCCATCGAACGCGTTGCCGCAAAGTCAGACCTCAGCAACGATGTGCGAGAAGTTGTCACTCGCGCTTTGGCTGAATGAAACTGGAGAATTCAATGACACAGAAAATATCACTGTCACGTTACTTGGTTGAACAGCAACGCAGCAAAGGGCGCATACCCGCCCAACTGCGCCTTTTGTTGGAAGTTGTTGCGCGGGCTTGTAAAAGCATCAGCCATGCCGTGAACAAAGGCGCCTTGGGTGGCGTTTTGGGCAGCGCAGACATTGAAAATGTTCAAGGTGAAATTCAAAAGAAATTGGACATCATTGCCAATGAGGTCTTGATTGAAGCCAATGAATGGGGCGGCCATTTAGCCGCCATGGCCTCCGAAGAGATGGAATCCATTCACTTGGTGCCCAATCGTTATCCCCAAGGCGAGTACCTGCTGCTGTTCGACCCCTTAGACGGCTCTAGCAACATTGACGTCAATGTGAGCATTGGCACCATTTTCAGCGTGCTCCAAAAACCGGAAGGTGGCGGAGCCATCACCGAAAACGAGTTTCTGCAATCTGGCAGCCAACAAGTGGCTGCAGGTTATTGCGTTTATGGCCCCCAAACCACTTTGGTCTTGACAGTAGGTGATGGTGTGACCATGTTTACCTTGGACCGAGAACAAGGCTCTTTTGTCTTAACGCAAGAGAATGTCAAAGTTCCAGAAGACACCCAAGAATTTGCCATCAACATGAGCAACATGCGGCACTGGGATGCCCCCGTCAAACGCTATGTGGACGAGTGCCTGCTAGGCAAAGAAGGTGTGCGAGGCAAAGATTTCAACATGCGCTGGATTGCCAGCATGGTGGCAGATGTGCACCGCATTCTCACTCGCGGCGGCGTTTTCATGTACCCCTGGGACAAGCGAGAGCCTCACAAAGCAGGCAAGCTACGCTTGATGTACGAGGCCAACCCCATGAGCTGGCTGATCGAACAAGCAGGCGGCGCATCCACCAACGGGCGTGAACGAATTTTGGACATTCAACCCAAGCAATTGCACGAACGGGTGAGCGTTGTTTTGGGCTCTAAAAATGAAGTGGAACGGATCACGCGTTATCACCTGGAAAAATGAAGTTCTCCGGTTGTTCAATGAAGATTCGATGCCTCGCTTTCACACTGATGGCTGTGGTGTTGCCCATGGCTTGCATGGCACAGTCACAAGTCAAATCCATCCCCGAGTTTGATGTGTCTCGGTACATGGGGACATGGTATGAAATATCTAAGCTCCCCAATTGGTTTCAGCGCAAATGTGTGCAAGGCACACAAGCGCGTTACAAAGTTTTGGGACCCACTCAAATTGAAGTCAATAACAAGTGCACCACTGCCTCGGGTGAAGAGATTCAAGCCATCGGCCTAGCAAGGCCCAACGGCAGTGGCCAGCCTGCGCAACTTGAAGTCCGTTTCGCCCCAGAATGGACAGCCTGGCTGCCTATGGTTTGGGGCGCCTATTGGGTTTTAGATTTGGATACTGACTACCAACTTGCCGCAGTAGGCGATCCCTCCAAGTCCTACCTTTGGATTTTGTCCAGAACACCGCAAGTTTCAGCAGAGCGATACGACGCCTTATTGCAGCGATTGAACATGATGGGTTTTGACATCACACAATTAGAAAAAACGCGTCAAAATTGAATTTGCAGACCAGTTGGGATAGCATGCCAACAGCTTTGTTGGGCTGACATTGAATTGCAAAAGCAGCCTGCCGACGCCCGTTCAACTTATTAGGAGCTTTTTATGCAGCATCGCGCCCTTTCAGCACTGATCATTTCCTTGGCGTGCATGGGTTTGACCCCTTTAGCCAATGCACAAGCGGTTGATCCTGCGGTCAAAAAATCCGATTCAGGTATTTGTCACGACAAATCAAGCAGCAGCTATGCGATCACAAAAAAGTTTGAAGCATTTGCCAACATGGAGGCTTGCCTCAAAAGCGGCGGCCGTGCGCCCGCCAACGCAACCGCGCCAGAGCCTGTGATGGTCAAGAAGTCAGACAGTGGCATTTGCCACGATAAAAACAGCACCAGCTTTGAGAAAACACAAAAATTCACCGCCTTTAAAACGCTTGACGAATGCGTGAAAAGCGGCGGCACGCTGCCAAAGAAATAAGGGATCAGGCGCCCTCATCGACTTAAGCTCGGGCATGGATGGCTGAAGCTTTATCGGACCAATTGGCAAGGTGCTTTGATGTGCCTTGTCTCTCTCTGTTCATCACAATGTTGAATGGCTTTGCGCTCTGCAACCGCCGTTAACTTGACATAAATTGAACATGCAAAAGCCATTTTGGCGTCGTCTGTTTTGCTGTCAAAGGCAGCAGCGCACTGACCAAACTTGCCCAAGTTAGGCTTGTTAACCTGCCAACTGAGTTGGAGAGAATTGGGCAACAACTCAGGCGCAATGTGCTTGTGCCCTTCCTCTGCAAGGGCCGGAAATGGCCATAGAGATAAACAAGCCAACCACAACGTCAACAGTTTCAAGCACAAATTTGTATGCATAGGGTCATGCTAACCAAGGCTTATGTGGGTGACAAGGCCATTCAGCAAAATACTTGATGTGCATCAACCCACAATACCGCGTTTTCGCATTTCACTGATTTGGTCTGTCGTGATTCCTAGGCCTAACAGGACTGCGTCAGTGTCCTGACCCAGACTTGGGGCATTTCGCCGATGTTGTCCGGGTGTTCTGGACAACTTGGGCACCATCCCAGGCACCTTCAATGAGCTGCCATCGCTCATGCTGACTTCAGCCAACATACCTCGGGCCAAGTAATGTGGGTCTGCCGCAATATCTTCCACGGTGTAAATGCGACCCGCAGGAACTGCGGCTTGGTCAAGCACAGCAAGCACCTCTGTCACATTGAGTTTGGAAGTCCAAGCACAAATGGCTGCGTCAATTTCTTCCACCCTTTTCACTCGACCTGCATTGTCTGTCAGGGCGGGATCGGCTGCCAAGTCATCACGTCCAATGGCCAACATCAGTCGCTTGAAAATGCTGTCGCCGTTACCTGCAATCAAAGCGCATTTGCCATCTTTGCAAAGGTAGGCATTGCTAGGGGCAATACCAGGCAGTGCACTGCCTGCAGGCCCGCGCACTGAGCCAAAAGCACTGTATTCAGGCAACAAACTTTCCATGCAATTGAAAACGGCTTCATAAAGCGCCACATCAATGACTTGACCCAGCCCACTTTTTTGTTTTTCATGCAGTGCCATCAGAATGCCGATCACGCCATGAAGCGAGGCCAAGGTATCGCCAATGCTCACGCCCACCCGAACCGGCAAACGCCCCGGCTCTGCACTGAGGTGACGCAAACCACCCATGGCTTCAGCCACAACGCCAAATCCTGGCTTGTCTTTGTAAGGGCCCGTTTGACCATAGCCACTGATGCGCAGCATGATCAAGCCAGGATGGAGCTCAAGCAAAGCATCAGGACCCAAGCCCCAAGACTCCATGGCACCTGGCCTGAAATTTTCAATCAGAACATCGGCTTCACTGACCAGTTTGCGCACGATGGCTTGTGCTTCTGACTGCCGTAAATCGAGCGCCAAGGAGCGCTTGTTCCGAGATTGAACTTGCCACCAAACCGAAGTGCCGTTTTTGATCAGACGCCATTGCCTCAAGGGGTCACCAACACCGGGCGGTTCAATTTTGATGACATCCGCACCAAAATCGGCCAGCGTTTTGGCAGCAAAAGGGCCTGCGATGAGTTGGCCCAACTCCACCACCTTCAGACCGGCCAATGCCCCTAGGGAATGTTTGAATTCAGCTGTCACTTAAATCGGTTCTTCAATCAAAGGGGCAGAGGCCAAGGGGTTCGTGTTCTGCGAAGACTCAGTGGCATGCGTGCCCAGCGCCACAGCCCTGAAAATTTCTCGCAACATTTTCTTTTCGGGCAGCGTTAAGGCGCGCGTTAAACGATGACGCATGCGCAGCAACAACTGACGATCAACTTCTTGCGGAATACCTCGGCTGATGTGCAAGGCATCTCGCAACTCTTCTCGCTTATCTTCGGGCTCGTCATCCCACCAAGAAACAATGACTTCCGTGATGGATTCACGAACGACTTCAGGGTCTTCTTGCGCCTGCAAAGCCTCTTTGCTGACGGAACCTTGCAGCATCTCAGCAAGCGATTTAGATTGCACAACAACACGTCGATCTGCTTGCGACAACAAGCGCCCCCAACCTGGATCCGATTGGTGCAATTGCTGCATGTTGCTGGCGGCATCGTCTGCCAAAATGTGCACTTGCAAACCCGTGAGTTGCGCATCGTCAATGGCCGTCAAGAAACGCTCATCGTCAGTGGCCAGCAACACATGTTCACAGGCTTTGCTTTCTGCAAGCCGGCTTAGGTCTTGGCCCAGAGACTTCAACAGGGAAATGCCACCATCTGAATCGTGCGACAAAACTTTTCGGACAATTTGACCATCAACGTCCAAAATTTCATGATCTTCAGCGTACCAATAGATGCGCTTGATGCTCACATCCAAACCAGCATGCCCTAAGGCTCCGGTCAAGAATTGAGCCAAATCGAATCGGTTGAGAGCATCTTGTTTGGGTCCGGTTTGGTTGTGCTGTGCTAGCCAAACTAAAAACCTAGCATCAATCAAAGCGATGCATGAGCCGCCCTGCTGATCAAGGGGTTGACGGTGTGCATCCTTGGACGCATGAGAGAAATAATCGCGTTTCATCGCAGCCTTTGAAGTTTTAAGATAATTTAACGAGGCACCTTTAAATTGGCGTTCCTCGACGTAGCGGGTCTGCGAACCCTGGGTTTATTTTAACAACCCTGCGCTTCAAACCCTGCTGTTTCAGGCTTTAAACTCAGGGATTATTGATTTTCATCCACCTAGATTCACATGTCCCATTACGATATTTACGCCATTGGCAACGCGCTGGTTGATTCAGAATACGAAGTCTCAGACGCTCTTCTCCAATCGATGGGCGTTGACAAGCGTCACATGACCCTGATTGACACGCCGCGCCGTGCCGAATTGCTGGGTCACGTCAAAGCTTTGACGCCCCGTCAAACTGGCGGCGGCTCTGCAGGCAACACGGTTGTGGCCTTGGCTCAACTCGGCGGCAAGGCTTTTTATTCCTGCAAGGTGGCGCACGATGAGTTGGGCGATTTTTACGTCAAGGATTTACAAGCTCGTGGCGTAGAGACCAACCTGAATCACACACGCGCTGCAGACGGTCAAACAGGCAGTTGCATGGTTCTGGTCACTCCTGACGCCGAGCGCAGCATGTGCACTTTCTTGGGCGTTTCAGCCGAATTGGATGACAAGGCACTGCACCCTCAAGACATCGTCAAATCAAAAATTTATTACATGGAAGGCTACTTGGCCGCCTCGCCAACAGGTTTGAATGCTGCACTCCAAGGTAGAAAAATTGCCAAAGACGCCGGCGTCGCTTTAGCCCTTACCCTGAGCGATGTCAGCATGATCCAATTTTGCAAAGCAGGGCTGGATGCCATGCTGGGTGATGGTGTCGACTATTTGTTCTGCAACCAAGAAGAAGCCCAAGTTTGGTGTGGCTCGGACGACTTGCATGTTGTGAAACAAAAATTGCAAACTCTGGCCAAAATGGTTTGCCTCACACGCGGGCCCGATGGCTCCGAAATTATCACCGCCAAAAATTCATGGCACATACCGGCAGACAAGGTCAAAGCCATTGACACCAATGGCGCAGGCGACATGTTTGCAGGTGCCTTCTTGTATGCCATTTCACGTGGTTATTCGCCAGACAAAGCAGCCAACTTAGGAAACCATGCAGCCGCTGCCGTGGTCAGTCAACACGGCAATCGCTTAACCTTGGGACAACTGAGCACCATCAAAGCTTACGCGCTGCCACCGCAGAAATAATCAGAAAGTTTCGGCCTGCGACAGCGGCAAGGCAGCGGCATCTTTGGCTGCCAACACAGGGGCAGAGAAACCCTCAGGCAAAGGCCACTCTATGCCCAACGCAGGGTCGCTCCAAAGCAAACTGCGTTCATGTTCTGGGTACCAATAATCGGTGGTCTTGTACAAAAATTCAGCTGTTTTGCTAAGCACCAAAAATCCATGTGCAAAGCCTGGTGGCACCCAGAGTTGAGTGGCATTTTCTGCACTCAAAAGACAACCTGCCCATTGGCCAAAGGTGTCTGAGTTTTTTCTCAAGTCAACCGCAATGTCAAAAACTTCACCCTGAACCACTCGCACCAATTTACCTTGCGCATGCTGAATTTGATAATGCAATCCGCGCAACACGCCCTGCGATGACAAGCTGTGATTGTCTTGAACAAATTCGACCTTCAGCCCCGTGGCGGATTCAAAATCGCGCGCATTGTAACTTTCATAAAAGAAGCCACGTGCATCACCGAAAACTTTGGGTTGAAGAATCAATACCTCGGGCAGGTTGGTTGGCTTTACGGTGTAGGGCATCAATGAGACTTCAGTAAATTCAGCAAATATTGACCATAGCTGTTTTTGGCCAGTGGGGTGGCCAGCTTCTCCAACTGCGCCGCATCAATCCACTTTTGGGTAAATGCAATTTCTTCTGGACAAGCCACCATGAGGCCTTGTCTCTTTTGCAAGGTGGCAATGAACCCTGCGGCCTCGAGCAAACTGTCATGCGTCCCTGTGTCGAGCCATGCATAGCCTCGGCCCATCATTTCCACATTCAACTGCTTCTGCTCTAAGTAACACCGATTCACATCAGTGATTTCCAATTCACCCCGAGCAGAAGGTTTGATGTGGGCGGCGATATCGCACACTTGTTGGTCGTAAAAATACAGACCTGTCACAGCGTAATTGCTTTTGGGCTGTTTGGGCTTTTCTTCAATGCTCAATGCACGCTGCTGCTCGTCAAAAGCCACGACACCATAGCGCTCGGGGTCGTGCACGTGATAGGCAAAGACGCTGGCACCGGAGGTTTGCGCATCAGCCCTTTGCATGAGTTTCACCAAATCGTGTCCGTAAAAAATATTGTCACCCAAGACCAATGCACTGGGGTGCTTGCCTACAAATTCTTTGCCAATGATGAAGGCTTGCGCCAAACCATCGGGGCTAGGTTGCACCGCATACTGAATGTTCATTCCCCATTGGCGGCCATCACCCAACAACTCCGAAAAACGCGGCGTGTCTTGCGGCGTGCTGATCAGCAACACATCCCTGATGCCCGCCAACATGAGCGTGGTCAGCGGGTAATAGACCATGGGTTTGTCGTACACCGGCATCAGTTGCTTGGAGACAGCTTGTGTCACGGGGTACAAGCGAGTCCCTGACCCGCCCGCCAAAATAATGCCTTTGCGTGTATTCATAAAGCGATTTTGCCACGACTGACTGTCAGATCAAGCCATATGCACTTATGCTTGGGACCTATGTCGTTTAATGATCTGGGCCTTTCGCCCGAGTTGCTCAAAGCACTCAAACCCAAAACTTACCCAAGTCCCACTCAGGTTCAGCGGGAACTGGTGCCCGTTGCCCTGAAAGGCCAAGATGCTTGGGTGACCGCACCCACGGGGTCAGGCAAAACCTTGGCCTACGCACTTCCCTTGCTACAGCAATGGGCTGTAGAAAACCCAAGCAATGAAAGACCTGCACCTTCGAGGTCAGCTTATGTCAGATCGACCAAGAGCATTCAGTCACTGGTCTTGGTGCCTACCCGTGAATTGGCAGTTCAGGTCAGTCAAGTGTTCATGAGCTTGGCCGCTCAGTGGGGCCATCTCTGCAAAATCACTGTGGTGTTTGGCGGCGTTTCTATCAATCCCCAAATGATGGGGCTGAGAGGCGGCACCGATATTTTGATCGCCACGCCTGGCCGCTTAATTGATTTGCTAGAACACAACGCCCTGAAACTCTCAAGCGTCCAAACCTTGGTCTTGGATGAAGCCGATAAATTGCTAGAACTTGGCTTTCAAGAAGAACTCCAATACATCTTGAGCCTGCTTCCATCCAAGCGTCAAAGCTTATTTTTATCTGCCACCAAACCTCAAAGCATGGTGGCTTTGGCTCAGACCCTCTTGAACGACCCCCTTGAAATTCACATTGAAAGCGAAATGCCTGAACCGGTAGAGATCTTGCAGCGCGCCATTTACACCGATATCGCCAAACGCACACAACTCTTGAAACACTTGATCAAAGAAGAACATTTGAAACAGGTCTTGGTTTTTGTCGCCACCCAGCACAGCAGCGACATCGTGGCCGCCAAATTGCGTGTAGCAGGCATTGCTGCAGAGCCTTTTCATGGACAACTGAGTCAGGGCAAAAGACAACAAGTCTTGGCAGACTTCAAAGCTCACCGTGTCAAAGTGGTGCTGGCCACAGATCTGGCTTCGCGCGGCCTAGACATCGAGAAATTGCCAGCCGTCATTAATTTTGACTTGCCCAGATCGGCAGTTGATTACACCCATCGCATTGGCCGCACGGGACGAGCTGGCGAATCTGGTTTGGCCATCAGCCTTGTGACACCAGAGTCCTTGAGTCACTGGGCATTGATTGAGAAACGCCACGCTGTGAAACTCGAAAGAGAATCTATCGAAGGTTTTGAAGCCAGCTCACCAGTTCCAGAAAAAGAAAGCGTCAATGGCGGCATCAAAGGCAAGCGTCCCAGCAAAAAAGACAAATTGCGTCAACTGGCTGCCGCTGAAAGTCAATTGCCCAAGTGATTGATCGAACTTAAAAAGGCGCTGCCGATCCGAAGCGACGGTCTCGTTTCGAAAACCATTCCAAAGCTTCATTGAACTGCTTGGCACTGAAGTCTGGCCACAAGGTGTCAATGAAAAAAAGCTCGGCGTAAGCCGCTTGCCAGAGCATGAAATTGCTGACGCGCGACTCGCCGCCCGTTCGGATGAGCAGGTCCATCTCTGGTGCACCTGCCGTACTTAGGAATGGCGCGAGTTGGGCTTCTGTGAGTTGGTCGATGCCAAGGCCAAGATTTGCACGCTGCCAAGATTGGGCCGCTTGAACAAAATCCCAACGACCCCCATAGTTAGCGGCCACCCGCAGGGTGATCTTGGTGTTGTGTTGTGTTTGCTCCTCAGCACGCAAGATCAAGTCTTGCAATTCTGGGCTGAATTTGGATTTGTCCCCGACGACTTTCAGGCAAACGCCATTGCTTTCCATTTCATCAACTTCTTTTTGCAGGTAACTGGCAAAAAGGTTCATCAACACAGAAACCTCCTCGGGCGGACGTCTCCAGTTTTCGGTGCTGAATGCAAATAAGCTGAGATGCGCAATATCGGACCGAATGCATGACTCGACAATCGTTCGAACACGTTTTGCACCCGAAGCATGCCCCAATGCGGCAGGTAAAAGACGTTTTTTAGCCCATCGGCGATTCCCATCCATGATGATGCCGACGTGCTTTGGGAGGGGATTAGATGACAAACGAATTCACTTATAAAAAGACAAAGTGATTCTACAACTTCGTCGCTCATGAAAAAGGCCGCTGGAAGCGGCCTTTGGATAAATTTGAATAAACTGAATTAAGCAATTAAAAACTTGCTGCGGTCTTGACCATCAATCCATTTAGGTGCTTTGCCTCGGCCCGTCCATGTTTGACCCGTAGCTGGATCACGGTATTTAGGGGCCACTTTGCCGCCTGTAGATTTTCCTGCAGATTTAGCAGCGCCACGACCAGATGGGAATATATCTTGAACAGTTAATCCAAATTCAGCCACCAATTCACGCGCTTTGCCAACGGCCTCAGCCAGTTCTTGCTGGCGTGCAGATGCAATAGCATGCTCCAATGCTTCACGTTGCTTCAATAATTCTTTGTAAGAGTTAGTCATAGGGTTCCTATTAAGATAATAAACTTGTTTAAATAACAAGATTCCGAAGAATATCAGGATTCTAATGTAAATAAATGGGATTTATTATTTATAAAATCTATAAAATCTATAATTAATTGATAAATCTAGCATTTACCTTGTCTATTCGACGTCCCTCCAGAGATAAAACTTCAAAATACCAATTTTCGATTTGCACAATATCTCCCACTTCCGGCAGATAACCCAACTCCGACACAATAAATCCACCCAGGGTATTAAATACACCCCTTTCTTCGCCATTCAATTGCTTGATATCTAGCCTTGATTTAAGCTCATTCACAGGCATTAAGCCATCTAAAACCCATGTGCCGTCGGCTTGTGATGATGCCCATGCATCTTCAACCGTGAGTGGCCTGAGTTCCCCAGTAATGGCTTCCAGTAAATCTCTAGGCGTTAATAAGCCCTGAACCACGCCATATTCATCCACGACAAAGACCATTCGCCCCGATTTATCCCGAAGTTGCTCCAAAAGGGTCATGCCACTCAATGTTTCTGGCACAAATGTGGCGGGAAGTGCATAGGTTTCAACAGGTGAATCATCGTCATTTGACAGAGACACCAAACGCGCCAGGCTGAGCACCCCAATCACATCGTCCAAATTGCCACGGCAAATAGGGTACCAAGAATGTCCATCAATGCCCTCATTCAGACCCACCTGCGCCAAACACTCAGACCGTGTCATACCGCCTTCAAACCACTTGATATCAAGGCGAGGCACCATCAGGGAAGTCAAAGGCCGATCGTCCAAATGGAAAACATTCCTCACCATTTGATGCTCATGTGCTTCGATCAATCCAGCATCCACGCCCTCCTCTAGGCTGGCTGTGATTTCCTCTTCAGTCACGGCACGATTGCCACGCGTATCAATGCGCAGCAGTTTCAAAACAGCATGGGTCGTGATGGAAAGCAAACCAACAAAAGGCCTGGCGACACTGGCCAGCCAAGCCATCGGCCTGGACACAAGCCTTGCCACAGGTTCTGGATACAGCTGGCCAATTCTTTTAGGCACGAGCTCACCAAAAATTATGGTGGTGAAGGTAATGGCTGCCACAACCAGAGAGGTGGCCATGAAGCTTGCAGCGGAGTCTGAAAGGCCCCAACTGATGAGCCAAAGAGCAACATCAGCACTGAATGCGGCCTCTCCCACAATGCCATTCATGACACCAATCGACGTAATGCCCACTTGCACCGTTGACAAGAACTGCGTAGGGTTATCAAGCAATTGAAGGGCAGTGGCGGCCCCTTTGTCACCAGCCTCCTCCATGGCAGCCAGCCTAGCCTTGCGGCTAGAGGCCAGGGCCAATTCGGACATGGCAAACACGCCATTCACCAAAGTTAAAAACACAATCAGTAAGAAATCCATCCCCCCATTGTGCCAAGGCCTGAAGACGAATGAAATAGCCGCCTTGCCATGTGCCTAAATGTGGCAAAAAACATCCACAATTGGGTTTTATTGAGATTTTGGAAGCCAATGTCTGTTTATTGGGTCGGCGATCTGCAGGGCTGCGACGAACCACTGGGTCAACTGCTGGACCAAGTTGGTTTTTCAAGCAGTCGGGACCGTTTGTATGTACTGGGCGATTTGGTCAATCGGGGGCCCTCCTCCTTGGCAGTCCTAAGGCGCTTGTCCAAAATGGGTGGCAGTGTTGAGTGCGTTTTAGGCAACCACGATTTACACCTACTGGCACTGGCCGCCGGTGCACGTCAACCCAGCCGAACCGACACACTCCAAGATGTCTTGGAAGCCACCGACAGATACGCATTGCTTGACTGGCTGCAAAACCAAGCCATTGCACTTTTCAAAGAAGATGTGTTGATGGTTCATGCGGGCGTATTGCCACAGTGGTCACTCAGCACCACTTTGGACTTGGCGCATGAAATTGAAGGCGTTTTGCGCGGACCCGACGCCGCAGAATTTTTCATGAACATGTATGGCAATGAGCCCTCTCAATGGCACCCTAGCCTGAAGGGTTTGGACAGGCTGCGTTGCGCCCTCAATGCCTTCACCAGACTTCGCTTTTGCTCTGCCACTGGCGATATGGAATTCAAGGTCAAGGAAAACAGCGCCAAAGCACCCGAAGGCTATATGCCATGGTTCGAAGTTCCTGATCGCCAAACCATTGGCACAAGAATCGCCTTTGGACATTGGTCCGCCCTCGGCGCCGTGAATCGAAAAGACATATGGGCCATGGACACTGGGTGTGTTTGGGGCGGCTGTCTCACAGCCATCCAACGCGATCACATAGATCAGACACCCCGGAAGATCGAAATCAAATGTCCGCCCTACCAAACACCTTTTTAAATTTTAGTTGTCCAACATGGCTTGCTCTTTGACATGAAAAACGCCTTGGGCTTTGACCCCCGCGAAATCCCGTGGACGCTCCAACATCAAGATTGGCCGGCACTGCCTTCCGCATCATTGAACTCTGAACGTCTGAAGTGGGTTTTTCAAAATCCGCCAGATTGGACGCCTGAGCTGAAAAGTGAGCCTGCAATGGGTCAGCGCAGCCCTCAAGCCGCGGCCGTCTTGATGCCCATTGTGATGCGGGGAGAGAATGGCCAAAACCCCCATCTCTTGCTGACCCAAAGAACCCAGCACTTGTCTTCACATCCAGGGCAAATTGCATTCCCGGGTGGCAAAGTCGATCCTGAAGATGCGTCGGCAGAGCACGCAGCGCTTCGCGAAGCGCAAGAGGAAGTGGGACTTGAATCTGAATTTGTAGAGATTTTGGGTCAACTGCCAAGTTATGTCACAGGCACCTCTTTTCACATCACGCCTGTGGTGGCCTTGGTCTCACCTCACCACACCATTACACCCAATGCCAATGAGGTGGAATTTACATTTGAGGTGCCATTGTCCTTTCTCATGAATCCCCAAAACCACCGACTTCATGAATGGGAAAGAGGCGGCGTGATGAGACGCTGGTACTCCATGCCTTATCCTGCTGAGACAGTCGCCAAGGGACACACTCCATCAGACTATTTCATCTGGGGCGCTACCGCAGGGATGATTCGAAACTTTTATCGTTTTCTATTGGCCGCGAATTCTTTATGATGTGGCTATGAGCTTTTTCTCAATTTTTTTGGCGCTGGTCATTGAACAAGCACGGCCTTTGGGCTCGTCGCATTTTCTGCATCAGTGGTTGAGGCGTTGGGCCGACTGGGTTGCGTCTCATGTGGATGGCGGAACACGATCACAAGCCTGGCTTGCTTGGGGCTTGCTCATTGGCGCGCCAGCATGTCTCGCCGTTCTCATTCATTGGTGTTTGGCTTTTTTCTTGGGCTGGTTCTTTGCAGTGGTTTGGAATGTGACTTTGCTTTATGTGACGCTGGGCTTCCGGCAATTCAGTCACCACTTCACAGGCATTCGCGATGCGCTGAACGATGGCGATGAGCCATTGGCGCGGGAATTATTGGCCAATTGGCAGCAAGTGGAAATCAATGACCTCCCACGCAACGAAATTGTTCGCCATGTCATTGAACACTCCGTTTTGTCTGCGCATCGACATGTTTTTGGCGTTTTCTTCAGCTACGCTTTACTTTCCATCGTTGGCCTCGGACCGGTGGGCGCTGTGGTTTACAGAATTGCTGAGTTTGCTAAACGTTATTGGTCGCAATCACCGTCTGTGTCAGCAGGACCAGCAACTGAGCCCCCTCATCTAGACAACGCCAACTGGCACAGCGACGCTTTGAAAAGGGTCGCCAGCGAATCTTGGCACGCCATAGATTGGCTACCAGCAAGAGCCACCGCGATGGGCTTTGCCATCATGGGCAGTTTCGAAGATGCGATGGACGGCTGGCGACACCATGCAGAAAAATTTCCAGATGACAACGATGGTGTGATCTTGGCCGCTACTGCAGGCGCGATCAATGTTCAATTGGGTGGCGCAGCACTCCAGCCCGATTTGCCGGGCAGCAGCAGCACCCCTGGCAGGCCACCAGAACTGGCTCACTTTGCCCAAGTAGTGGGCCTTGTATGGCGCACTGTGGTCATGTGGCTTGTGTTGGTTGCTTTGCTATCCTTGGCCAATCTTTTGGGCTAGGCTCAATTTCAAGCTTCTGGCCTATTGAGGCGCAACTACCAACGTTGCTGTCCAAGTTCTTCAAACAGCTGCGCATAAATTCTGTGCCGTCTTGGGCTCACTTCAGTGGCCAATAAATCGATAGATTCCACTTTTTGCAAAGCAGACAAGACCCCGCAGCCAGGCTCATGTAAATGGGTGCAGTTGTAAAACTTGCAGTGGGGCACATGCTGCTTCAAATCGGGCATGCAAGAAGCCAATTGATTTTGTGGAATGTGCTGAAGGCCAAACTCTTGAAAACCCGGTGAGTCGATGATGGCGGTACCCCGCAATTGCGGATCAGACAAGTCGGGGCGATGGCCTACCCAATAAAGTGAAGTGCTTGTGGTGGTGTGTTTGCCCGAATTCAAAGCCTGAGAGATCTCGCCTGTCAAAGCCCGCGCATTGGGAACCAGTGCATTGACCAAGGTGCTTTTACCAGCGCCAGAAGGCCCCAGAATCAGGGTCGTCTTGTCCTGCATTTGAGACATGAGTTCACGCAAGGAAGGATTGGTTTCGTTAGCGCTTTTTAATTCTAGCGGCAGCACCACATAACCCATGTGACGGTAAGCAGCCAGCCAATGCCAAGCCTGCTGAAAAGCCGCACCCAGATCACTCTTATTCAACACAATAAGCGGTTTGATGTGTTCCGCTTCAGCGGCAATCAATGCGCGAGACAATTGTGTTTCTGAAAACTCAGGCTCTGCTGCCAACAAGATCAACACCTGATCAAGATTGGCTGCAAATGATTTGGTGCGAACCTCATCGCGTCTGTAAAAAAGATTTTTCCTTGCCAGCACAGTTTCAATCGTGCCTTCGTCGGCAGCGGCTTGCCACCTCACACGATCGCCCACCACAGACTGACTCTTTTTACCCCGTGGATGGCAAATGATGCGCGTACCATCATCCAACTCAACCACACAATGTCTGCCATGCGTAGCGACCACCAAACCTGTGTTCATGGCCTCTTGCGATGAGGCTACCAAGGCCTGTGCAGCCTTGGTCTTGGTGTGGGTGCGCTGGTTAAGCTTGCGCATGCTGCATGCGTGCTAAGCGCAAACTGGCAGGAGGATGTGAATAGTAAAACTTCACATACCAAGGATCGGGCGTGAGGGTTGAAGCATTGTCTTGGTACAACTTCAACAAGGCATTCCCAAGGTCTGCCACTGGCGTTTGAGACACAGCATAGGCGTCCGCTTCGTACTCCTGTACCCTTGAGCGCCAAGAAGAAATAGGCGCCAGCAAGAAGGTAAACACCGGCACAACCAACATGAACAACAACAGCGCAACAGCCTCGTTGCCGCCGGTCAAACTAGGGGGCACACCCAGGCCTGTGTAGAACCAAATTTGCTGCGAAGCAAAGCCCAATACGGCCAGCCCCAGCAAACTCATTGCAAAGCTGCTGACCATCATTTTGAAGATGTGTCGATGTTTGAAATGGCCCAACTCATGCGCCAGCACTGCCTCCATCTCAGCTGGCGTCAGTTGCTTCAGCAAGGTGTCAAAAAACACCACACGCTTGCTAGCGCCAAAGCCTGTGAAAAATGCATTGGAGTGTGCCGATCTTTTGCTGCCATCCATCACAAAGAAGCCTTTGGCCGTGAAACCAGCTCGCTGCATCAGTCCATTGACTCGCTCTTTCAAAGCCTCATCTTCTAAGGGCGTGAACTGATTGAACAGCGGCATGATCACATTGGGGGCAATGGCCATCAAAAACAATTGCCAAAACACCAAGGTGCACCAAGTCCAGAACCACCAGTAAGCACCGCCCACTTGCATCAGCCATAAGACCAAGGCAATGAGCGGAACGCCCAAGACCAAGCCCAGAACCACGCCCTTGGTGGCGTCACTGAGCCACAATTTCCAAGTCATTTTGTTGAAACCAAACTTTTGCTCCAACACAAAAGTTTGATAAAGCGACAAAGGCAAATCAATCAGGCCGCCCACCAAAGCAAAGGACAACACCAGCACCACCTGTTGCCATAGCCCTGGCGCCATGAGTTGCAGAATAAAGTTATTCAGAGCACTTAAGCCCCCCATCAGGGTCCAAGCAATGAGAACAGCGGCATCGACCCCTATGTCAATTTGCGAGACCTTGGCTTTGGCCAAGGTGTAATCTGCCGCTTTCTGATGGTCAGTCAATGAAATTTGGCTGGCAAAAGCGGCTGGCACCTCGCCTCGGTGTTGTGCCACATGCCGCACTTGCCTGGCATTCAGCCAAAGCTTCAATAAAACGTTGGTCAGCAAAGCGCCCACCAAAAAATAAGTCAGAGTCAAAGTCGCATTCATAGTCCGAAGTGTAGATCAGCCAACATCAGCGACAATCTAAAGCTTTGGAAAAAGCCCCTTTTTGAAATGACTGCTCAAACAACTGCCGCGCCTGCTCACCAAGCCCAGGCCCTGACCACCTTGGCCAAGTCAGACGACAACTTGGTTTGGATCGACTGCGAAATGACAGGCCTAGACCCCGAGAAAGAGCGCTTGTTGGAAATTGCCGTCGTTGTGACGGGCCCTCACCTCACACCACGAATTGAAGGCCCTGTCTGCGTCATTCACCAGAGCGATGAGCTGCTCAACCAAATGGATGCTTGGAACAAAGGGACCCATGGCAGGAGCGGCTTGATTGACAAAGTCAAAGCCTCTACCACCTCAGAGCAGGATGCCGAAGAGGCCATTTTGGCTTTCCTCAAAAAGTACGTGTCCAAAAATGCCTCGCCACTGTGTGGCAACACCATCAGCCAAGACCGCCGATTTTTAGTCAAGTTCATGCCCAAATTAGAGGCTTACCTTCACTATCGCAATCTAGACGTCAGCACGCTGAAAGAACTCTCAAAGCGTTGGAAACCCGAAGTTTTCAACAGCTTCAAAAAGCAACAGAAGCACACAGCCCTGGCGGATGTGCACGAATCGATTGAAGAATT
Source organism: Comamonadaceae bacterium (assembly GCA_947447245.1). GTDB lineage: Bacteria > Pseudomonadota > Gammaproteobacteria > Burkholderiales > Burkholderiaceae_C > Limnohabitans_A. The sequence goes on along the minus strand of CANFJC010000019.1, from coordinate 304 downwards.
GGCCCACTACAGAGAGCATTTCATTCGACTTTAAGCAATGCGCAGATCGATTTCAGGGAAAACCCGCGCAACCCCCAAAAACTGTGCAATAATCAGTGGCTGTATTGCAAACAGGCCTTGTGCCTCAATACTTGTGCATCACCCTTCACGCCTTTGACTCACTGATAAGAGTCACTCGACTGGAAAAGATGGGCCCTGACATCACGTCACACCCACTCTCTTCAAACAGCACCGAGCTCCGTTTGATGGTTGATGTTTTTTAACCATGAACGGCGCCACCGCAAATCTTGCGGACGTCCGTGCG
>CANFJC010000018.1 GCA_947447245.1 Comamonadaceae bacterium | reverse complement strand
ATTGCCAATCCCAGGCTAAAACTGGCAACCATGACTGCACCAAGCGAGAATCTTTTTAAGTGCAGGCAAATCATCAGTATCGTTACAGAAGCAGGGCAGGGCATCAGCCCGCCAGTTAAGCCAAACATTGCGATCTGTCCGGTCGTCACTTTCTGTCCTTCAAAGCGGCGTTTGATGTCCTCAGCATGGGCTCGCTCATGGTCGTCTTGGTAAGTGTCGTTATGACCCAAGTGGTGATTTTCAACATGAGGGCGATGATTGTGACCATGATCATGCCCATGCCCACCTTGATGCGGATGGTGATGTGCTTTTGCGCTCAACTCATCGTGGCGAGTGCGCATGAACATCCAGATGGAAACACCTAGGACCACCACAGCGGACACAAGCATGAGATAGGGCTCTGCTTGTTCAGCTATTAATTCGTTGCCGAATTCCAATGCCATTGCCGCTAGAACCCAAACGATCAAAGAATGTGAGAGTGCTGCACACAGTCCAAGAAGAGCTGCTTGAGCGACCGAACCCTTCACTGCGATGATGAACGATGCCATCATCGTTTTAGAGTGCCCAGGCTCCAGTCCATGCAAGGCGCCCAACAATATGGCTGTTGGAATAAAGACCCACAAGTTCGTGGCGCCCTGTTGAATGAGTTCAGCGATGGGTGGCATGAAGAGATTCTATAGGGGCAAGTGTCGTTTTACACGACAGTTGGCGAGTGGTTGGTTAGATTAAAGATCAGGCGTATAGCGTTTCAGCATTTCTTCACGGGATTCCACTGGACCCGACCTCTTAGTTTGATCGCTGATGATTTGACCAATCGTTGGCATTGCATCAATTTTTTGATGGTGCTCAATAGACCAGAGTTTTGAACGCATCATTGCTTTGGGGCAATGCATATAGGCAGCTTCCACTGTCACTTTGATAACCAGCTTGGGATTGTTCTTCAAAGTATCAAAATGCTTAAGTAGATCTGAGTCGGTTTGAAGCGTAGCACTTCCATTCACACGAACAACTTCGTCAATGCCAGGAACGAAAAACAGCAAGCCAACTTGTGATGTTACGATGATGTTTGTTAGGGTGTCCAACCTGTTGTTGCCAATAGAGTCAGGAACTAGGAGTGTTTGTTGATCTAAAACTTTAACAAAACCTGCGTCTCCGCCACGAGGTGAGCAATCCATTTGATGATGTTGATCGCCACTGCTAATCACTAAAAATGGCGACAAAGAGATGAATCTCTTTAGGTGCGAATCAATGTGCGTCAATTCTTTCAGAACGGCACGCTCGCTTGGTGCTTTGTAAAGGGCACGCAATTGATCTGTGGTTTGAATTAGCATGGATACAAGTGAAATAATCGCAATTTTGGCACAGACGACCATTCCTTAGATTACCCGAACTTTTGAATAAAGTTCAAGGTCTTGGATAATTGGCTACTAAAATGACATCATTTCCAAAAATCACTGCGTGGGCAAAAGCACTCAAATTAGATGTGCTTGCTTTGTGGTTTGCTCTAAAGCATCCAAGCGTATCTGGTTGGGCAAAGGCAATAGCTTTTATCGCAGTTGCCTACGCCTTAAGTCCCATTGACTTGATACCAGACTTTATTCCTGTCTTGGGTTATTTGGATGACTTGATCATTGTTCCAGTTTTGGTCTGGCTTGCTTTGAAATTGGTTCCCATTGATGTGCTCAAGCAGTCAAGAGAGCAAGCTGTTGAATGGATCCATAGCAATCAATCCAAACCAAAGAGCTATGTTGGTCTGCTCATTGTTTTGGTCATTTGGCTGTTCTGCTTGGCAATCGTGGTAAAGCAGTTTAGTCTTTGAATTTAAAGATTCAAAGTATGTCTGAAAAAAGTTTGGAGACTAGAAGGATGTTTGAGGAATTAGGGTTATCTAAGCTAGGTTTCTAAATGAAGTAGTGTTGGTATCTCAAATGGAGGGCATATGATTTACAAAGACCGAATGACAGCAAGAATGGATGGCGATTTCGTTGTCTTTCTCATTGGAATGCGGATCAACAAGCCATTGGCAGTTCACAAGTATTTGCCTGTGCTCAATGCGATGCCCAAGATGTTGACGGAACTTTATACAAAACCAGAGTTGGGTCTGATACACCATGAGATGTGGTTTTCCCGAACCATCATTTTGGTTCAATACTGGCGTTCAATTGAGCAACTCATTGATTACGCAAAGAACAAAGACTCCGCCCATTTGCCAGCTTGGCAAGCATTCAATAAAGCTGTTGGCACGGATGGTAGTGTTGGCATATGGCACGAAACATACAAAGCAGGTCAAGGCACCTATGAGAATGTCTACGCCAATATGCCAGCGTTTGGATTGGGCAAAGCGGGAACTTTGGTTGAAGCTAAAGGTGGGTTGAAGTCAGCAACAGATCGCTTTACATGCAAATAGTTGAGATACCATCAATCTGAAAGTTAGAACTTTTGAATAAAGTTTGGGGTCTTTCGAAGATGTCCTTTAAAAGGACAACCTGCGTATAAATCGTTGAGTTAGGTTTGGCTTCAGCGGGTGCACCTTGCTTGTGGCTTCTAGTAGTCATCGAGTGTCGTTTTACACGACGGTTGGTGGCGATGAGCTAGTCCTCATCACGGCATACCAATAATGGTGAAGCTCAAGTTTTAGATCTGTATCAGCTTGCACAGCAAAAGCGAACGTAGCTCCAGATTGGCGTAATTGATCTTGAGTTGGGAAATTTTTCAAGACCTCATGCGTACTACCGTCCTTGAGTGGTCGCCTTTGATAGGTGTTGCCAATTGTGTCAGTACGAGAAATGGGAGTACTAGAACCACTGACGTATTTGTTATCTAGCATGATCAAGCAAGCACCAGGTTTAAGGCAAGACCGTACGGCTTCAAAAAACGCTTGCAGTTCATTGAGTTTCAAATGTGAATACCAATGCGCAGCAAAAACACAATCAACAGCTACGTTGACTTGTGGCTGGTATGCGTTAAGAAGCTGAGTGGTGCTAAGACCTTGAATGGTTTTTTGTTGGACGATCTTTAATGCCGCAGGATCAGCGTCTGTAGCTGTCCATGAGCTTGCGTGAGCTGCGAGTTTTTCAGTCCACCAACCTGTGCCACAAGCCAGTTCTAGCACCGTGCAATTTTTAATATCAGCTTGAAGGTGTGCTACCAGCTTTTGTAAGTCGATTTGTCGCTCAGGCTTGGCATAGATAGCTTCATATTCTTTAAGACGTTTGTTGTAGTAATCAAGCATTGGAGTCTTTATATTGACGGATTGTTGGCATGGCTTTGATTGAAATAAGTGTGTTGAATTTTGAGGGCAACTATCTCTCAAAAAGTGGAGGGACGCAAATTAAGTCCTGTATTATTTGCACTGGAGAAGTGCTTTTTGATTTTTTCTTGCCTGTTCCCGCTTTAGTGAGATTTAACTGATGACCAAATACTTGATTTCATTTCCCAGTTCAGCCATGAACCATATTCCGTCAGAGGATTTTCCAGCCGTTTCCGAAGCAGCGCATGAAGTGGTGCGCGAAGCAAAGAAGGCGGGCGTTTGGGTATTTGGTGGCGGCATCAATGAACAAGTACCTTCCTTGATGGTGGCGGGCGATGGCAGTACTTCCCAAGATACATACCCTCAAACCAAAGTGTTTGATGGAGGGTTTTCCGTATTGGAAGTACCTACCAGAGAAGAAGCCATTGAATGGGCAAGAAAGATTGCAGTTTCTTGTCGTTGCAAGCAGGAATTGAGAGAGTTTCAATTTGATCCAGAATCTTGAAACCGTTTTCAGATTCTAACTAGGACCGATAATCGGCAACGCATTTTCCATCTGAGATTTGCTCGCCAGTTTCTTGAAGCCACAGATCCTTAGAACTTTTGAATAATGTTTGGGGTCTTTAGAAGTTGCTCTTTAAAAGGACAACCAGTAAACACAAATCGTTGCATAAGGTTCGGTTTCGGTGTGACTACCGTCGTGTCGGCTTGTAGTTGTTATCTAGTGTCGTTTTACACGACAGTTGGTGGGTATAAATTTATCAATCGTCCAGTAACGGGACAATGAGGAAAAAAAGGCGCTGATTGCGCCTTTATCCATTTAAAAGAATTTACTAAGCAAAGCCTTGATCATTTACAACTGAAATTTTCTGCATCCTCTACAGAGCCGCTGCCCTTGTAGGTTGCAACGCTAGGATATGCACACAGAGGGCGTGTGCGTGTGGGTGACCAACTGCCTGGCAACTCCGAGTTCGCACCACCTGGATTGCCTACGCCGCGCGCATTTGCTACTACCGCTTGAGGCGCGACGCCTTGTTCAACCCATTGAACCAGCGGCGTTAATAAATCAAATTGGTCAGTTGCCAATCCTGCGCTGCAGTGGTTCATGCCAGGGACTGGAAAGTAACGTGCAAAGTCTGAGCCTGGATTAACCTTCTCTTGGTTCAGGCGCTCAATCCATTGACGTGTGTCGTCAGCTGAGAAAATGGCGTCGCTGACACCGTGGTACAGCACCATCTTTGCGCCTCTTGCTCGTAAAGCGCCCATGTTGCTTGGCTTGCTTTCTTGGGGTGGTGTCATTAAAGACCAACCCGATTCACGGTAGGTGTCATTTGTAGCGCTGAACATTGCCAAACGCTCAGTGATATTTTCTTGAAGCGGATTTAGTGGCTTAGGTGGCACACTGAAAATAGAGCTGATGGCCAATGGATCTCGGATCAAGGAATCGATGAATTTCCAAGTGCCCCAATTGGCGCCCGCTACACCTGTGTCATAGGGGAAGTTGGCATATATGCGCTGACCAGAGCTGGTTTTTGCGCCATCAAACACATCAGCGATGACGTTCTTTTGAGATTCAGTTAAGCAAGTTCCATTGCGTGTGCCCGTGCAAGTTGCAACGTCTTTCTTAATATCAAATATAGCCTGACAAGCTTGCGTTGCTTGAACCATGCCATCTGTTGCACCATCTAAAGCATCGCACTTGTTGGCGATTGCACCCGCAACTATTGCTCGCTCTTGTGCTGTGAAAGCACTGGCCAAATCAGGCAGCGTGCCGTTGGGATTCATTGGATTTTTGACGGTGGCGTCTGGCGTTGAAATGGTTGCCCATTTTTGGGCGCTCCAAATTTGGGCTAATGCGGCATAAGGCAATCTGTAGCCAGGGGCACCGACCAAATAGCCATCGTATTGATCGCCTAATCTAGCAGCCGCTACCATGGCGTGTCTGCCGCCATTAGAGCAGCCACCAATGTAAGACCGGTCGGGGCCTTTGCCATAAGCGCCCTGAATAAGTTGCTTGGCCATGGGTGTGAGTTTTTCAACCGCTTGATAGCCATAGTCCAAACGTGCTTGTGGCTCTGAGCCAAAGAAAGGTGTTTGAGGACCAGAGTGGCCCGCATCCGAACTGATCACGGCAAAGCCTTGTATCAAAGCGCCCGTAACAGGGCCACCGCCTAAAGCTCCTAAAGCTGGCACCACATTGCCGTCGAGGCCGCCATTGCCTTGGTAAAAAAATCGCCCATTCCATGTCACTGGCAAACGCATTTCAAAGCCAATGGCGTAATCACGGCCATCAGAACCCTTGCGCTCGTGCATGCGGCCTTTGACAAGGCAATGCTCTGGCACTTTGTTGTTGCCCAGCTTGAGTACCCCAGAATCAACCAAAGAGGAAGATTCAATTTTGGTATGCGCCAATTTGAGTTGGTCCACCAAAGCCGCACAGTTTGCAAGACTAGCGCCATTGGCAGCTTTAAGAATTGGCACAGAACTGTGCTGAAGTGTGCTGCAAGCCACTAATGCAACAGCTGTAGAGATCAAACCAAGTCCCAGAGCGCCTCGTTTAAGTTCAAACTGGTTCATTGCATGCCTTCAAATTTTTGATGAAATGATCGTGATAGAACTGCTCAATACAGTTACTAGATATAACTAAATTTACACGAATTATGATTTCATTTGGCTAGGGTTTACACCTGCTATCTGTGTAAGCTAAAGCACTGCGATTGATTTAATGGCATATGAATCAAAAGTTGCAAAAGAACTTTTGCATAAAGTTTGAGGTTTCGAAGAATGCTGGGGGCAGCGATCGATTGAAACTTCGTCGCTGATTTTTGGGTATTCTATGCAATCCATCCAAATACATTCATCTGGGAGATCAACATGGTTTCGGAACAAAAGTTAAAAGGACCTGCCTCTTACTTTCCTTCCATTGAAAAAAAATACGGGCAGCCTATTGATCATTGGATCAAGCTTGTTCAAAAACAAAAAGGCATGAAGCACATGGAAGTGGTTAATTGGCTGAAGACTGAGCATGGTCTAGGACACGGACACGCCAATGCAATCGTGGCTTATTGCTTTGCGCAAAAGTCAGCCTGACACCAGTGGATCTTTAAAAATGAAACTAAGGACTTGCCTTTGGTTTGACGGACAGGCGCGCGAAGCTGCTAATTTTTACACCAGCATATTCCCTGACAGTTCCATTGCAGATAACTGGATAGCCCCCACGGATACGCCTGGCAACAAGCAAGGCGAGGAAGTCGTTGTTAACTTCACCATCTTTGGGCAAGCCTTCATCGGTTTAAACGGCGGACCCCAATTTCCTCACAGCGAAGCTATTTCGTTTCAAATACCTTGTGCAGATCAAGCTGAGATTGACAAATATTGGTCGCTCTTAATTGCGGATGGTGGGCAAGAAAGTCAATGTGGATGGCTAAAAGATAAATTTGGAATTTCTTGGCAGGTTATTTCTAAAGAAATGGATTTGTATCTTGGTGGGGCAAATTCCGAGGGTGCCAGGAGAGCTACGCAGGCAATGCTTTCAATGCGAAAGATTGACTTGGCTGCTATGCACCGTGCTTACTTCGCAGTGACTTGACCTCTGGCGGATGTACCAAAATAATCTGAAAAGTCCGCAAATCTCTAAAAAAATATCGATGACTAAAAAAATGATTCAGGGTGAATGCTTGTGTCGCTCCATTCAAATAGAGATGGAGGATGATTTCAATTACGCTTTTTACTGCCATTGCAGTCTTTGTCGCAGAAGAACAGGCTCAGCATTTGCATCCATTGGCGGTATTGAATCAGAGAAAATCAATGTGATTCAAGGAGAACCATTGCTTTTCAGAGAAGGTGAAACGACTGACGGATATCGAGCGATTTGTTCAAAATGCTATTCGCCATTGTTTTCCGTGTTGATGGATCGAAAACGCACACACGTGAATTTTGGTGCGCTAAAAAATGAACCAAGTCGCAAACCAGACCATCATATTTATATTGATTCAAAAGCCTCTTGGTATGAGATTCAAGACTCGTTGCCGCAATACGCTAAATTGCCAAATTGATCTCAGATTTAAAGGAGACAGTAAGCATGGTATTGCGTCAATTGGATTGATGCTTTTATCAGATCCTTGAAGTAAGATTAATCGATTAGCAATTCTCTTGTTCTATTAACATTTTTCAATGGAAATTCAATGTCCTTATTTCTAAGCTTCAAAGGTTCTGCAACACTGATCATTTCAATGGCTATGGCAGGTATGTCCGTCGCAGCTGAAAAGCAGCGCATTGAAAAAGAGGCCGACCTTCCTAGATTCAGCTACAAAATTTCAGAGCCCTTGGAGAAGATAGTCAAAGACAAAACACTTTTCGCAAAAACGACCGTCAAAATTCGGTCGGACATGGAAGGTATTTTGGAAAAGTATGAAATTGCAGACAAAGCGTCACATCGCCAATATTTAGAAACCTTGATGTGTTTGGACTTCCTGCTGGGTAATTACGATGAAGCATTGGCCAAATCAGAGAAAGTCCGAGCATTAGAAGAGAAACCGGCCGACAAACTACTCTCTTCATTGCGTTTGCGGGCTATGGTGGCAGCAGTTAAAAAAACGGGAACTCTTAATACACCTGAATATTTTGAACAGGTAAGCCAGTTTATTGACAAAGAGATCTCTGGATACCCATATGCAGTTATTTCAAATGACATCAAGGACTACAAAGCCAGCGCTGAAGTGATTGGCGAAGGGCAGTTGCTGGGCAGTGTTAAAGACGTTTTGCAGAAAACTGTCAATAAAAATGGCAGCAATTTAAGCTCGGAATTAGCAGCAGATTTAATATTTGTTCGCTATGCACTAGAAACCGCATTGCCTCTTAAGAAAACCTTAATTGCCACATATGGCGCCTATCTTGATAGAAACAAAGTTGAAAAGGCTGACATTTGGGCTGCACGCAACATTGCACTTTCTGCTACTGGCAATTACCAGCCAGTCAATGTCGCTGTCTGGGACAGCGGTGTTGACAGCAAACTGTTTTCTAAGCAATTGTTAACCGATGCAAATGGCAAGCCCACTTTTATTGCCTTTGATTTGTATTCCAAGCCATCCAAAGATGCGCTGTACCCCATTCCCAAGAGCCTCAATAAAGAATTGCCTATTTTGTTGTCTCGTACCAAAGGGTTTTCTGACTTGCAATCGAATGTCGACAGTACGGAAGCATCTGAAGTTAAGCAACTCCTCTCATCTCTCAAATCGCAGCAATTTCAACCCACCATGGAGCAGTTAGGGTTGGTGGGAAACTATGTTCATGGCACCCATGTTGCGGGCATAGCCCTTGATGGCAATCCTTGGGCTCGATTGCTTAATGCACGTATTTCATTTGATTACAAATTGCAACCCAATCCTTGCCCCAGCCTTGAACTTGCCAAACGCGGTGCTTTGGCGCATCAGGCGTATGTGGATTTCTTTAAGAAGAACAAAGTGCGTGTTGTGAATATGAGCTGGGGAGGAAGTGTCAAAGATGGTGAGTCTTCACTTGAGAAGTGTGGCATTGGCAAAACAACTGAAGAGCGTCAAAAGCTTGCACGTACCTACTTTGAAATTGAGAAAAAAGCATTGATCAAAGCTTTTTCGAGCGCACCTGAGATTTTGTTCATCACTTCAGCTGGAAATAGCAACTCTGATTCATCTTTTGGTGAATTCATTCCCTCTAGTATCGTTTTGCCAAATTTGTTAACTGTTGGCGCCGTGGACAAAGCAGGCGATGAAGCAGCATTTACCAGCTATGGACCTACAGTGAAGGTTCATGCCAATGGTTATCAAGTGGAAAGTTATTTGCCAGGTGGTTCAAGAGTGGCCTTGTCGGGCACTTCCATGGCCTCGCCGAATGTGGCCAACCTTGCCGCAAAAATTCTTGCGGTCAAGCCTTCACTAAAGCCTCAGGAAGTGATTGCCATCATTCAAGACACAGCCGAGGAAACTTCTGATGGCCGAAGAAAATTAATAAATCCAATCAAAGCTGTACAGAAATTGTGATAGAGACTTTGTCCTTTTACAGGACAACCACTTTTCACTTCACAAAGTAAGTCATGATTTGACCCAATCCTTTGCATTCAATCATTTGGTTTTCTTGAACAACAAAGTGTCCTTTGATCTGCTCATACGTACTTGGAGAGACTTGCACTTTGCCAGGCAAGCAAGTTGATTCCATTCGGCTTGCGGTGTTGACTGTGTTGCCCCAAAGGTCGTAAGAGAATTTGCTGTGACCAATAACTCCTGCAACAACAGGACCGGAATTGATACCTATCCGCATGTCCAATTCCATGCCATGTTCTTTGTTAAATGCCTCTAAGTCTTCGTACATACCAAGAGCCATTTTGGTGACACGAATGGCATGCTCATCGTCGTTGGTGGGTAATCCACCAGCGACCATGTAGGCGTCTCCAATTGTTTTGATTTTCTCAAGTCCTAGTGATGTAGCTCTTGTGTCGAACCGTTTGAACAGATCATTGAGAAAGAATACAAGTTCTTCAGCAGTTTTGCCTGAAGACATCTTGGTAAAGCCCACCAAGTCACTGAACAGGATAGTGGCGTTTTGATAGCTGTCAGAAATACTTTCATCGCCGGCTTTAAGTCGAGTGGCAATGGATTGGGGCAAGATGTTGAGCATGAGACGCTCGCTTTTTTGAGACTCAAGGTGCAATTCGTGTGTGCGCTCTTTCACTTTCGTCTCAAGCATTTGGTTCTGGTCGGCTAGGATCTGTCGGTTTTTTTCTGACTCTTTAGTAAGCTCTAATTGGGTGTGTTTTAAGCGACTAGCAATGCCGCAAATCAAAATAATTGCTTGTATTAATGTGAATAAACTAAATTGAATATCATGTGCGTATTCATTTGAAATGTTGAATAAGTAGCCAGTTAATTCATAAAATTTTGAAAATCGATCGTAAATTAAAACGATAAATGGTCCATTTAGGAATCCAATAAAAATAGCAATTAATATGAATAAAATCCATTTTTTCTTTTGTATGAAATGATCTATACAAAGAATAAATGATATTATTTGAATAATCCTAAGTGAGTAGTTATTAGGAAAGATGATGTTGAAAATCGGTCGATAAAATTCATTGGCATTCCAGTTAATACCAAACAAATTTAATGAAATTTCAATAAGAGTTACAAAGTACTGAATAAGCATCCAAAATAATAGTATTGTGTAAATGGTATTTAACTTTGGATAATTTTTTTTAATTTGAAGTGAAGTTGTCACAAATAGTTGGAAAGAAGCTACGCTTATCAATACCATGTACAGAGATAAATCACTGAGAAATTCAATAACTACTGGATTTTTTACACTATTTGAATCAAAATAAAACTCGAAAAATCTTGAACCACTGTTTCCAAAATATGGATCTAACATTATGTACATGAGTGCAGATGAGACCCAAACTGAAAATAAAAAACTAGGTAAATCTTTGTTTGTATACGCAACAAATAGCGAAAATATCATAATTGAAATTAAACCACCAATTAAAATATTTTGTATGAAAAATTCATACCTACTAATTTCAGATTTTTTTAAGTAAGAAGAAAATTCAAAATTTGAATTTAAATCCAAATTTTTACCATACTTAATTAATATATTTGAAGTAGAATTTTTTTCCAAATTAAAAGTAATAAACCGTGAGACTCGATTGGGTATGGAATCATTGTTTAATTTTGATAAATAATTAAATCCATTATAATTTTCTGAATTTAATTTTTCTATATTATTATTTTCTGTAACCAAATAAATTTCAGAGTCAAGTTTTATTTTTGAATAAAGTCCTATATTTAATTGCACTAATAAGGAGTTCGCATTTTCATTTGAAATAGTTATTTTTCGCCAAATATTTCCATTGGAAGAATTTTTAAGCTCATTTTTGACATTGGTAAAATCTTTTTTAAAGATTTCTTCTGCTGGTAGATTTCCTGTTTCATCAATATAAAATTTTTCTACCTTACTGCTTACATTTAATTGTTCAGATTCATTTAAAGTAACGTCTTTTTGATTAATTGCAAAAGCATTAATGCTCGCAAACAGCAATAAAAAAAATAAATGAAAATTAATTTTAAACATGGTTTCCTAGCTGTTTTGAGCCAAAGGTTTAACGCTGATTTGTATTTGCTTCATAAAATCTTGCTGAACTACTTGAATGCTCGCTATCGCGACTTACTAGATTTCCAACTGTACCGCCTTAGCCCAAATTTATAGCAAACACTGGGCATAGATTTTCAGAACTTTTAAATAAAGTTCGGGCCCCTTAGAAGTTGTCCTTCAAAAGGACAAACGATGCGTACAAATCGTTGAGTCAGCTTTGAATGGTGATTAAGATGCTATTAATACTTAGTAATTGAATCAAATGCCCGAGACAAAAAGACTATCAAGATTTGTTGCCGCTTTATTGGTGGCGGCTAGTCTTTGTGTTCCAACACTTGTTTCTGCTTCAGGATTTGCGCAGGGCTTGGATGCATACGACAAGGGTAAGTACTCGGAAGCAGTTGAGTTATGGACTCGACTTGCAAATGACGGACACCAAGGTGCTCTGTTCAATTTAGCGGTGATGTATGAGCACGGCGTAGGAGTTAGGAAAGACTTAAAGCAAGCTGCAAACCTATACAGAAAAGTTGCGATTAAGGGAGATATCGCGGCTCAATTTGCGATGGCTGCTATGTATGAAAAAGGTATGGGGGTGGAGCTCAACTTGAATGAAGCACGCAAATGGTATGGAAGAGTAAAGCTAAACAGAGATCCCGGTTCAGATGCAAAGACGCTTCAACAATCTGCTGAAGTTAAGTTGAGCCTACTACCTAAGCCTGAAATTAACGTTGAAGTTCCATATGAAGGTGGACGGTTCATCTTTAGTGAAGCGTCTGATGGCTATTGTGTCATTGCACTTCAAGGAGAAATTACAAGAGACACCACTTTTCAATTTATTGAAGTAATCAAAAAGTCCAAGCAGATGGGCTGCGAGACAAATTGGATCTTGTTGGAATCTACTGGTGGTTTGATTGCTGACGGCATAAAGCTAGGAAGAGAGATGCACTTTGAAGGCTACAGAACAATTACGCGTGATTACTGCGCTTCTTCGTGTGGTTTGATTTTTATGGGTGGTGTAGAAAGAGTTCTCTATGGCTCGAAGGCAAGAATTGGATTGCATCAACCCAGTCTGACTAGGCTTGATACTAAGACCTGCCAGACCGAATTTGATAGTGCTGGAGCGAAAGAAATCCAAAGTTTTTTGAAATTTATGCTACCTGACTCAGCATCTAAGGTATTTGAAATAATTATGAAAACATCTTGCAAGTCAATGACTTGGGTAAGCGGAAAGCAAGCCATTGATTTGGGTATTGCAACCAAACTTGAAGAACCTAATTTGATTTTGAAAATACCTCAAAAATTTAATTAGCTTATTGGGTTTTTTATCCAATCAGTAATTATTTTTACAGTCTGTTTTTCGTAATTGATGAAGCCGTGCCAATGTTTTGCTTCACAAGGGTCACCCTCGGGATCTGAACCACCGTCAATCATTACAAATCTTTTTGCAGGCGAAGACTTCAGATCGGAAGTGATGCGACTTGCTTCAAAAGGAACGCAAATTTTACAAGCGTCATTTTTATGATGAACAACTAAGACTGGTATCTTCAAGTCACCGATGTTTTGAGTTTTTATTGCACCAATCGCTTTATTGGTCACACTTGCAGTTAATACAAGTCCCTGCACTTCATTATTGCCAAGTGCAAGAGCAGCGGCAGTAGCAGAGACAGTCCCCCGACTTGTACCAACAAGCCAAATAGGTTTTCCAAATCTTTCTTTTGAGAAATTGATAACTTTTGCAATTTCTGCGACGTGTTCTTTCACACGGTATGGGAAATCTAATTTGGCTAGATCTGAAGCTCGAAACATAACGACAACGTTTAAATTCTCATTAAAAAAGTACTCTTTAGAGCGAGCTAAAAAGTTGCCGCTTCTAGGTCTGCCATCAACAATATTTCCAGTACTTGCGTCTCCTCCTGGTAGCAAAATTAAAGTTGCTACAGCGTTCGGATTTGACATTACATACAGTGGAAGGTGGGCATCGTTTCTTGATACATCTAATTTCAGCATGCCCTCTTGAGCATGGATATTAAAAACTGAAAATAAAAAAAATAATGCTGCAAATATTTTCATACATCTTCTCTTTTGTAGTTTAGAAAAATTGAACATAACCACCAATTGTTGGAGATAATAATTTAAGTAGAAATAGAAATAATATTCAGCATCAAATTTTTTAAATTGGATGCGTTGATTCTTGAAACTTTTAAAGTAAGTTTTGCTTTTTCAAGAATCCCCTTTTTAAAGGACAAACTCGAGTGAGCAGATCCAAATGAAGCCAAATCGCTGGATTCGGTGGAATCGCCTGTCAATGCTCAACAAAAGATGAGCGAAAGTATTGCCGCGTCGTCAATGAGGTGGGTGCTTGCATAAGTCGCAACTCTGTAAAGCGTGGCGGTGACGACTTCTAAAAACTCATGTGCTTGATGCATGGTGCTGATTGTCCCAGATACTGACAACTTTACAAATGATGCGGTAAGCAATACCATGTTGTCATGAGTTAATCCTGCTTGAAGGAACGATATGAAAAAGCTATTGGTTATTTTACTAATGACACTATGTGCCTCTGCAATGGCACAAAGGCACCATGGCGGCGGCTATTGGGGGCGTGGCTACGGCGGTGGCTGGCAGTGGATGGTTCCGACGATCATTGGTGGGGCAATCGTTTACGAAGTTGCTCGTCAGCAGCCAGTGTATGTTCAGCAGCCTGTGATTATTCAGCAACAACAACCTGTCGTGGTACAGCCTCAAAATCAATCTTGCAGCCCTTGGACTGAGACCCAAAATCCAGATGGCACCATTACACGCACCAGAACTTGCACTCAATAAGTCTTAGCATTCAAAGTGTCGTTTAAGATCACTTAAAACGAAAACGACCATACATCTAGGAGACATCACAATGGTTCATGTATTTAAAGCTTTACTCAGCTTGACTATCGGATTGACGTGTCTGCAAAGCAACGCTCAAGTGATTCAGGAGCGTTTTAAGCGCATTCCAGTGACCGAAATGACGCCGCCACAAAAGCAATACTTTGAAGCACTGATGGCTGGCCCCGTATCGGGCACTGGCAGTGCCGCAGTTGTGCAAGGTGCCACCAGTGTCGGTGCACCCTTCAATGTTTACATGCGAAGCCCCGTTTTGGCAGAGCAATTTCGCAAAACTGGAGAATACATTCGGTTCAACAGCACCATTCCAGCCAGACTTAACGAATTCGCTATCTTGATCACAGCACGCCAATGGACGGCCCAGTATGAGTGGTTTGCGCATCACCGTTTGGCGCTCAAAGCGGGCTTAAGCCCTGAAGTAGCGGCAGACTTGGCTTTAGGCAAGCGTCCAGCCAACATGAAGCCCGACGAAGAAGCGGTCTACAACTTCTGCAGTGAACTTTATTCAACCCACGCAGTATCCGATGCGAACTACAAGGCTGTGCTTGATTTATATGGGGAGCAAGGCGTGGTAGACCTCATTGCCGTCAGTGGCTATTACGTGATGGTTGCCATGATTTTGAATGTCAACCGCACACCTTTGCCTGCTGGCAATGAATTGCCGCTAAAGCCTCTTGCACAAATGAAGTAATTGGAAATAAGAAAAAGCGGTCCTCAAAAGTCGCTTTTTTTTTAATCCATACATAGATTCTCATAACTTTGAATAAAGTTTGGTGTCTTCAAGGATACCACCATAGGCATCGGGAGTTGAGCGTGAGCAGTGCAGGAAAGACTAGCAAACGCTAAAACAGCAAGGGTGAATTTAAATTTCGTCATGCACGTTTTTCCTATCCCTGAGTTTGTATGGGTCGGCTTATCGAGTCATTGCGCCATAAACCAAGTTTTGAATTTGTTCTCTGTAGTATTTTCTTAAATCTCCAGGGGCAGCAGTACCAAACACTACAACCAATTTTGCTTGTGGGTCAGCAAAGAAGCCAGTTCCATATGCGCCATTCCAGCTGTATTCACCTACATTACCAGGAACAGCAGCCAATCCAGGTGCTGTTCTAACAGCTACACCAAGCCCGAATCCGTAGCCTTCACGATGTGGTTCAACATTGGCCACGCGATTGATGATATTTTTATTCAAATGATCATTTGTCATTAGCTTGACTGTTGCTGGACTCAAAATTCTTTGACCATTAAATTCACCACCGTTGACCAGCATTTGTCCAAACTTAAGGTAGTCCGGAACAGTCCCAAGAGAGCAACCACCGCCGCATTCAAAACTCACATCCTTGTCTACTGGCAAAATATTTTGAGGACTGTTATTAAGTGGGTTCAGTTTGAATGGACGTGCTAGCCTAGGCTTCTTGTTAGCTGCAACATGAAATCCAGTGTCGTTCATTTTCAAAGGTGCCCAGATGCTTTCTCTTAAGTAAGCGTCTAAACTTTTTCCTGAAACTTTTTCAACGACTGCACCGAGTACCTCATGTGAAAGACTGTATTCAAAGATAGTTCCGGGTTGATAGACCAGTGGTAATTTTGTAATCTTCGACATGAAATCGAGTGTACCGTTCATATTGGCAGCATCATTGCCTGAAGGGTATAGGCTTGCTGCCGGGCTAGAAGTATCTGGACGTCCACCGTAAGTAAGTCCTGATGTATGACGCATCAAGTCTTGAACTGTCATTGGATTTTTGACATTTTCATATTCAACAAGACCATCAGCTTTTTTAATGGCTACTTTCATATTTGCCACATCAGGGTAGTAGTCTGAAATTTTGCTAAATAGAGGCAATTTTGCTTGCTGGGTCAATGTCAAGGCACCCACTGAAACCATTGGTTTGGTCATGGAGGCCAATGCAAAGATGGTGTCCACCTTCATAGGATCCTGCGTCTCTGGATTCTGCGTTCCATGCGCTTTCAGATAAACCAGTTTCCCATCTCTCACAATTCCCACGACACCACCTGGAACTCTTTTCTTCTCAATCTCTGAGGCAAAAAAAGCATCAATACGCTTGAGTCCGTCAGCGGAAAATCCAGCTTGCTTTAATGTTGCGATTGGTATGTCCAATGAACTTGGCTTGTTAACAAATTCATTTGCCATGCTTGTTGTAGAGGCAATGACTGCAGCGGCAGTCAGAAGAAGTTGAAATTTCATGATGTGCAGTGAGTGTGTTGTTTAGCTTCACAATGCTGACATAAAGGATTTCATTTCTATACGGGGGTTTTCACTATGGAAGTCATATTTAGAACTTTTGAATAAATTTTCCAACTTGTTTGATAGAAGGTATTTGTTGACAGCAACATCCAAAAAAGCAAAATAAGATGCAAACTGATAATCCCATTGTTAAAACAGTGTCGCAGCACATGAGAAAAATCATCCAGAAAGAACAATATGCCCAACTATGATTTCAAGGCTTTTCATTCCGCTATGAAGAAGCAAGTGGATGATCAATTTTTGCCAAGTGTTTCAACCGCTCTGCTTCGTGGCAGTGATGTGGTAGATACCTTCTGCTATGGATTTGCAGATAAAGAAGCAGATACCCCTTTGCAGGAAGATCATATTTTTAGAATGTTCTCCAGCACAAAATTGGTGACTTCGTGTGCAGTACTGATGCTCTTTGAAGAAGGCCGAATCAAGTGGGATGACCCAATCGAAACTTATATTCCAGAGCTAGGCGCGCGACATGTACTAAAGCCAGGTGCTTTAAGTATCGACGATGTCGAGCCTGCTAAAACACAGATCACGATTCGACATCTCATGACCCATACTTCTGGGCTTTCTTATGGCTTGTTCGATCCGGGCACTGTCATGTTTAAGGCGTACACCGCAGCTGCCGTGAGTCATCCTGGTAAGTCACTTAGTCAAATGATGACCACGCTCTCTGCACTACCTCTTTCATTTCATCCTGGAACGCAGTGGGAGTATTCCGTCGCAACGGATGTCCTTGGGCGCTTAGTTGAGGTTGTATCTGGCGAGTCATTTGGAAGGTTTCTTTCAAGGCGAATTTTTGAACCACTAGGCATGATAGATACTGATTTCTGGGTGCCAGAAGCCAAATTAAAACGCCTTTGTGCAATGTACGTTGGCGAAGATCTATTGGATCCAACCAAGCCAGGTCTTCACAGAGCCGACGACAAACCCTTTCCAGGCGCTTACACAAAAAAACTACCGCGTGAGTCTGGAGGGGGAGGGCTCGTGTCCACTTTGGGCGATACCGTTAAATTCATACAAAGTTTTCTTCCAGGTGGCCCAGCCCTTCTTAAAGCTGACACGATCGATCTGATGTATCGAAATCAATTGGCATCCGATTTATGTGTTCGCTTTCCGAATAAGCCTGCGTTTACAAGCAAAGGATTTGGACTGGGATCATCAGTCACGATAGGAACCTCTGAGCTTGAACCAGCGGAAGTCGTCGGCGAGGTAGGTTGGGGTGGGCTTGCAGGAACCATTTGGTGGATAAACCCACGTATTGGAATTGCGGGCGTATTGATGACGCAGCGATATTTCGGATTTGGAAATCCATACTCCTTTGAATTTAAATCACAAGCTTATAAGGCTCTTGGCTTCAAATAGAACCGTTTATTGGCTCGATGTGTTCATCAAGTGTCGTTCTTGGCGGTTGTTGTTGGCGGTAGCAAATATCAGCCAAGCAAGGGTCTTAATTCCACCCTGCGATGACACGCCTTGGACCCTTCATAAGCCAGTCTTTTGGCTGTTTCATAGTCGTTCGCTTGAATTAACCAAAATCCACTGTAATTTTCTTTGGTATCGAAAAGAGGCTTGCCAGTTGCCAAGTTCCTGCCGTTTCGGTTATCGATCACATTGGCATGGACTGGGGCTCCTAAGCCGCCTGCAAAAATCCATTGTCCTTTGGCTCTCAAAGAATCATTGAAGGCATCGATGGCAATCATTTCTTCAGGTGTGCCCGATCCAGACAAATCGTCTATGACGAAGATGATGAATTTTTTCAGCATGGCGTTTCTGTTTAGAGATGTTTGGTTTAAGCGAGTGAGCCGTGCTCGTGGCTTATGCTTGTTATCAAGTGTGGATTTACACGACGGTTGGTGTCATCAAACTTTCAATTGTCAGTTGAATTAGTTAGCGGAACAGCAGGTGTTCCGTCTTCATTGATCCTATGCTTGGCATAAACAACATGATCTTTAGGATAAGTAATCCAAGAAAAAGCCTCGTCAACAAACATGTGTGTTTTCACGTCAACCAAGGAAGGATCGTCAAGTGTGCCAATCATCATGACTCTGCCTTCTGGGAATCTTTCGGTCGTCAGGGACAAAGTGGTTCCACAGTTTGGACAAAAATGTTTAAAGAGCTTTCTGCCATGCTCCTCACTTCTGTATGTGTATGTTTTTGACGAGTCGCCAGAAAAAATCACGCTTTCATCCAGATAGGATAATCCGGAGCGATGGGCAGTGCCCGTATCCCTTTGGCAGAATCTGCAGTGGCAGGCATATGTCGCTCTTGGCTCAGTCAGTAATTCATAGCGAATTTTTCCGCAAAGACAACCGCCCTTTAATGTGGACATGTACCTTCTCCTATATTTCGTTTTTGCAAAGTTTTTTAAAATATAACTTAATTTTCACTTTGACAATTTTTAACGCAAAAATTGCGAGTCCAAACCATGACGCCTTCAGATAGAAAGTGAATTTTTCTAACATGAGCAAAACACCTGAAAATCTTCAGCCCGAAAACTGGCATCGATATTTCGCTATCAACGCCAACAATGCTGCCTGGAGCATGTCTGAATCACTAGAGGATGTGCTGAACCATACTGAACTCTTAGATGCCGCACATGCATCAGCTTGGCATTGGCGGGTAGCGGGTACAAAGATCAACCAAATGCGAAGCACCATGTTATTGGCGCTCATTCATGCACGAATGAACATGGGTTCTAGCGCTTGGCGTTATGCGGAACTCATGAAAAATTACTTTACACAAAACAGTGAAACGCCGGAGTGGGAGTTGGCATTCGCATATGCTATTCATGCATGGGCTGCATTGGCGTTTGGAAAACTAGACGAGTACAAAGACTCGTATCACAAAGCAACTACAGTTTTAGAAGCCATCAAAGACCCTGAAGATCTTGCAGTAGTCCTTAAAACTTTCAATTTGATCCCAAAGCTCTCATACTGAATTCTCTATGAGCAAATACTTAATTTCATTCCTCAGTTCTGCAATGGACCATATTCCGCAAAAGGATTTTGCGGCTGTTTCTGAAGCGGCTCGCTGTGCTTCGTGAGGCAAAGTTAGCTGGAGTTTGGGTGTTTGGAGGTTGTGACCTGCTCCCTACCTGTCGCATTAGTCTGATGATGTAAATTAAATTCTCATTTGACGGTGAATCCCACGACCTTAGCTTGAGCCTCGCCTTGAGTGCAATCCGTGCAGTTGAGGTACCACCCAATTGAAGAAGTGACAGTAACTACCTTGCGTCCACTTTGTTCCAGCATTCCTCCAGGAT
>CANFJC010000017.1 GCA_947447245.1 Comamonadaceae bacterium | reverse complement strand
GTATGTTGCGGATACTTTTGAAGCAACACAGCTTCTACCAAGTGCGCCACCATTTGGTAGGACACAAAATTTCTAGGATCACAGCCCTCAGGTGCGTCGTTTAAATCTGCCCAGAAGTGGTCGATCAAATTTTGTTGTGCCAAACCCAAATTGGTCTCGGGGTTGTGAAACAGGTGCCAGAAGTTCTGCGAAGTACGTGGGTAGAGATGTTCCCACTCAGACCAAGTAAGCTGGCCTTCATGGTTGACTTGGGCTGCTCGCGCATACAGGTGAGGTACATAGCCCACTGCATGGAAAAATTTCCAATTTGGAAAAAATGAGCGCAATAAAAAAAGCCAAGGCCCCCGAACCACGGGGGACTTGTAGATCAAGGTGAGGGCGAGCACCAAGAAGTAAGCGATGACCCAATCAACTGCCATTTCAAAACAGAGTACTTTGCTAAAGCATTGCAATGATGAATCAGCCGATTCTATGCATGAATGGCCTGCTAAAAGACCTGTTTGGGTTCAGTTAGGGAAAATGTCAATAAGTTCAGTTCTAGACGGTGGGAAAAATCGAATTTTTGAAACTCAATGCCCCAGTCGTTTTAATTGCGCCTTCAATTTTTTGATGGCTTTTCGAATTTCGGCCACCTTCGCTTTGTCTTTTGTTTTGCGAGATTTGGGTGTTTTGGCCAGCAAAGTTTTCCGGCATTTGGGACTGCCACACCAGCAAGGATATTGGGCAATTAATTTTTTGGTAATGGGCTCATCAATGATGAGGCCGTAGTCATAATTTAATTCCTCTCCTGCCAATATGTCTTTTTTGGCCTTGATAAAGACTCGTCCATCGTCAACTTCTGGCTTGCAATTGGGAGTGCAGCAATGGTTGATCCAGCGAGCTGAATTGCCGCCATGCAAAGCATCGATCACCCGATCTTCGTCAATTTGAAAATAAAAAGTATGGTTAGGATCTTTGGGATCGTGCGGGTGTCTGTCTTCAGCTTCTTTGGCTGAAATGATTTCCCCAACGTATTCGATGATCGTTTCACCTTTTGGGATGTCTTGGCGTGCAAAAACACCTTTTCCATGGACGCCAGACTGTCGTACTTGAATCCGTCTGCTTGAAGGTTTTTGGAGTGACTGCAATTTTGAATTTTTCATTGCCGAATGTTGCCAGAAAATGATTTAAATTCGCTAAGGCGCAATGACAGTTCTCAATCTTTTGTCGCAATGATTGTCACAAATATTTCACAATAATGAAATCTCAGTGAAACCCGTGCCGTGCATCATCAACTTCCAAGTTAAATACAACTTGGGAGACCCTGATGAAAGAATTACCTAACCCCACTTTTCCGATTTCGCAAATTGCTTTGCCTCGGGGGTCACTTCATCAAAGCCTTCAAAATCAAAATACAGCCAGCCACGCAAAAATTTCGAAATCTACCGTCGAAGTTAGCTGGGCTAAACATCAAGACGAAGTAAGAGAAGCCCAAAGGCTGCGCTACGAAGTATTTGGAAAAGAAATGGGTGCCAGGTTGCCAGAGACCGTGGCTGGGCACGATATCGACCTTTTTGATGACTATTGCGAGCACCTGCTGGTCCGTGATGGTGCGTCGGGCGCTGTGATCGGTACTTACCGTGTTTTGACCCCAGCCCAAGCCAAACGGGTGGGTGGCACTTACACCGATACTGAATTTGATTTAACGCGTTTGCGATTCATGCGCGAGCGCATGGTGGAGCTGGGTAGAAGTTGCGTGCACGCTGAGCACCGGCATGGCGGTGTCATTCTGGCCCTTTGGGGTGCCCTGTTTGAATTCATGGCGCGCAACCAATTGGACACCATGATCGGCTGTGCCAGCATTCCCATGCTGCACAACGGCATTGTGAGTGGAGATGCTGCTGCCAGCATGTGGAAGCAGCTTTCGAAAACAAACTTGGCATCCATTGAGTTTCATGCGCTACCGCGCCTGCCTCTGCCAATTGAGGAATTGGACTCAGACTTACCAGTCGAGCCGCCCGCTCTGATTAGGGGTTACTTAAGATTGGGCGCCAAAATTTTGGGTGCACCCGCATGGGACCCAGACTTCAACACGGCTGATTTGCCCATGTTGATGCAAGTGAAGGACCTTCCAAACCGATACCGCAAGCATTTTGCGACGACATGATGATGTTCAAAGATGTTCAGGACTTTATGCCGGGGGAGAGCGCCTCAACGCGGCATTACCGTGCCATCTTTATTTCTGATCTGCATCTTGGAACACCAGGGTGCCAAGCCGAAGCACTACTGGAATTTTTAAAAACACATACCTGTGACACGCTTTATTTGGTGGGTGACATCATTGATGGATGGCAGCTAAGGCGCAAATGGTATTGGCCGCAAGCACACAATGACGTGGTGCAAAAACTTTTAAGAAAAGCTCGCAAAGGTTGCCGCGTGATATACGTTCCAGGCAACCACGATGAATTTGCCCGTGACTTTTTAGATCACTCCTTTGGCGGTGTTGAAGTGATGGAGCACGCAGTGCATGTCACCGCCGATGGCAAAAAGCTATGGGTGATTCATGGCGACTATTTTGATGGTGTCATTCAATTTGCCAAATGGCTTGCCTACTTGGGTGATACCTTGTATGACTGGGCTCTCAAAGCCAACCGCCATTTGAATTACATGCGCGGACGTTTGGGAATGCCTTATTGGTCCTTGTCGGCCTATCTGAAATTGAAGGTCAAAAAAGCCGTGAATTTCATTTCTGACTTTGAAGTGGCTGTGGCACACGAAGCAAAAAAGTTGGGCTATGACGGTGTTGTGTGTGGGCATATTCACCATGCCGAAATTCGGAGCATCGATGGCGTGCTGTATTGCAACGATGGCGATTGGGTTGAGAGCTTAAGCACCCTGGTAGAGCACCATGACGGGCGCTTGGAAATATTGACGTTTGATCCTTACTCGGATGAAAAAATTGCCATTAAACCCACGACGCTGGTCAATGCCTGATGTTCATTGACGCACAGGTGAGCGTGCTGGTGATTGTCTTTTTGCCAAGCTGACTCAGGATGTCAATCTCAGCCATTGCGGCAATGCCATTACAAAAAATGGAAACCAAGAGAGAATCACGGTGCCAATGAAAATGGCCAGCAACGCAGGCAAGACAGATTGAATAATCTCCTTGAGCGGCTTTTTAAACACAGCGCTTGCAAAATAAATGTTCATGCCCGCCGGTGGGCATAAAAATCCCATTTCTAAATTGGCAAGGAAAATGATTCCAAAATGAATGGGGTCAATGCCATAACTCATGGCAAGAGGCAGCAGCAAAGGTACCAGCACAATGATGGCGGCATAGATTTCCATCAGTGCGCCTGCGAAGAACAAAAAGATGTTCAGTGCCAACAAGAAGACATAGGGGTTGGTCGTAATTCCTTGAACCCAATCTGAGGCCATGTCTGGAATGCCAACGTCAATCAGATAGTTGGTCAAGCCAAGTGCCATGCCCATGATGAGCAATATGCCACCAATAATTTGAGCTGATTGGTAAAGGCAATGAACAAGTGTGTCGTATTTCAGTTCGCGGTGAATGAAGCCTTGCGTGATCAAGGCATAAGCTACCGTGATGGCAGCACCCTCTGTGGGCGTAGCAATCCCTGAAATCAAGGTGCCAATGGCAATCAAAGGGGCGACAAGTTCCCACTTTGCTGCCCAAATGGCCGTCTTCAATGAAGCAGCATTTTCAGAGGGTGTCGCATCAAAGAGTTTGAATTTGGCACCTTGATTTGCAGTTGCAGTTGCAGTTGCAGTTGCAGTTGCAGTTGCAGTTGCAGTTGCAGTTGCAGTTGCAGTTGCAGTCGTTCTCAAAAATCCGCCAAAAATCAACAAGGATAAAACCATGAGAGCGGCAGGTATGAGACCAGCCACAAACATGGTGTTGATGGGCACCCGCGCCATGATGGCGTACATGATCAAGGGCACCGAGGGCGCTAACAAAACGCCTAAGGAACTTGCGCTGGTAATCAAGCCAATGCTTTTCGATTCTGGATAGCCCACTTTGAGTAGAAGTGGCAGCATCAATCCGCCCAGGGCAAGAATCGTGACTCCGCTTCCACCTGTTAAGGCCGTGAAGCAACTGCACAGGCACGCAACCGCTAAAACGCTTCCCATTTGTCCAGAACCAAAGAGGCTGGTGAACAATTGACTAAGGCGCTGAGCAGCTTGCGTGTTGGCAAAGACAAGACCCGCCAGTGTGAAGAGGGGCAGTGCGGGCAAAGATGGGTTGACTGTAATTTGGTAGTGCGACAAAGCCAAAGACGCCATGGGAATGTTTTCTGAAGTAAACAAAATCCAAGACAAACCACCCAAAACTAAAAAAACAGGTCCACCTAAGGCGAGAAAAGTGAACAGCAACAAACACAGCCAAGTCGTTGGAATGGAACTAGAAGCCAGCCACTGACTGGCCTGCCAAGATGCGCCTAGGACAATCAGAGTGCCGGCCCATTGAAAGACAAAATGATCGTGCCATTTTTGGCTAAATCTGAGCCCCAAAATGCCAAAACCTAAAGGCAAGGCGCACAAAAAAAGCCAAGTTTGCAAGCCATAGGCGATGGTATGTTGGGCCTCAATCTCAGACATGACCAACTCATAACTGGCTTTTGCCAACACCCCACAGATGAGTGTGGCACCTAAAAAGACCCAGGCTCTTGCTAGTTTTTGAACAACAGGGTTTTCAAGATCACGCCACAAAGCACCGATGCTGGTCAAATGACCGGTTCTTTCAGCATAAATGGCGCCCGCCAATGAAAAGAGCAAGCCCAAGTGCTGCACCAATATTGGTGCGTTGTCGATGCCACTGCCTTGAAGCGGCCGAATGAAAACTTCAAAGACGGGTATCAATACCATCCCGCAAAGGGCGAGTGCGGCAACACCCGCATCCCAATTTTGCAGTATTCGGCGGCCTTGAAGAACTTGCTTCATGGCGTTTTGGAGGCGCGATAAGTCTTGAGGTGTGCGAATACTTCATCGAATGTTTCGGCAGGTACCATCTTGCCCCTGATGCGAGGGTAAAGGGTTTCGGTCAACGCGCGCCATTCTTTCATTTGTTCCGCATTGGGCTTGTTCACTTGCAGCCCTCGCTTTTTCATGGCATCTACGGCTTCTTCAACTTCCTTGCGTGCTTGCATGCGAATGACGCTGCCCGCTTTGTCTGCAGAGGCTTTTAAGCTGGCTTGCGTCTCTGGCGACATTTCATCGAATGATTTTTTGGAAATGACAAAGGCACCCACAATGGGCGCCCAGTTGATTTCCAGCATGTTGGGTGCTGAGTTGTAGATTTGAGAAGCCAAGGCGAAGTAGGGCGTTGAGGGCACCACATTGATCATGCCGGTTTGAATCGACGGCAGAATATCTGTGGGTTCTAGCGGTACAGGTGTGTAGCCCATGCTCTTCATGATTTCTTGTTGCTCTGCTTCTGAGCCCCAAGCAAAAAATTTCATTTTTTTATAATCATCTGGACTGAAAGCAGCTTGTTTGGAAAAGAAGCGAACCCAGCCAGCATCGCCCCAGGCCAAAACCACGTAGCCCTTGTCTAAGAACTTTTTTTCCATACCGGGTCGCATCTTCTCGCGCACATAGTCCAATTCTTCCCATGAGCGAAATGCCAATGGCAAGTTTTGAAGCGCGGCGATGGAAGGCTCAATTTCTCGCAAGCCCACAACAGACAGCAAAGCTGCTTGCAGTTGACCAATGCGCATCCGGCGCACCATTTCTGCTTCACCGCCCTGGCTGCCATCGGTGAACACATTGAAGCGGGAAGATCCTGATTGGCTCTTTTTCCAAGCTTCGCCCACTTCCATCAGCTGACGGTGGTAAAGCGAGTTCTTCGGAACCAATGAGCCGATTTTCAATTGGGGGTCGGCCGCATAGGATGTGAAGGGTAATGCACAAGCCAAAGCCAATACAGTAAAAAGTTGAGCGACTGCGCTTCGAAGTTGTATGGCATGCATAGGTTTGGCTTGAAATTAAAAGAGGTTGTCAGTGCTGTCAAGCAACCATTGAGCTCTTCGTCGCATGACAGTATTGCTTAAATCGTTTTGAGAGCGCGCAAGCTCTATGGCCTGATTGAGAAGCAGCTGAAAGGCTTCTTTGTTTTGGGTGGCGACCGCCCAGTTTTCGGCTTTCGAAATCAGAGGTGCAACTTGGGTGCCTCGCCACTCAATGGCAAGATTGAAATATTTTTCTGCAGCTTCTGGTTTGCCACCTGGCTTTGCAAGTTCCAAGGTCCCCATCATGCTGGCCAATGCGCCATGGTCGAATTGAGGATGGGCTTGCCATGCCATCTCGGCCAAGCGCAAGACTTCTGGTAAATCTGCAACCACATCGGGTGAGTCTTTGGAAAGTGAAATGGCGCCTGCCCATGCCGTCATAGACCAATAGACCAAGCCTGCATCTTGCTTTTTAATCTTGATGGCTTGCTTGACCCCTTTTCCTTGGAGGTGATCCTTCAGATCTGGGTAATGAAGGTCCAAGCTATTAAGACCCACTTTTTTGGCGCGTGTCAGCATCTTGGCTGCGCGCACTCTGAGAACATTGGCTTTTTGAATGCTTTCCGATTCCATTCGGTCGGCTTCGTCCATCAAGAAGACGAACGCGTACTGTGTGTAACCTCGCGTGACGGCTTCTGCGAGTTTGATGTGGTCAGGAATCTCCTGCAGCAAAGATTCAGACAATTTCAATTGGTAAGCACTGGCGTGCATCAACAGCTCTAAATCATCGTCAGTAGAGCTGGTTTCTGCAGACAATAAGTCGCCGGCGCGATTCAGAAGTTGATGCTGTACTGAACACCCGCTCAGTTCAGCAATCAAGACGGTGCCGGTAAAAATAACTTTGAGCAAACTCAAAACTAGCTTGTGCAAACTGGCACCTCGGAACTCATCATGCGCTGCGATTGGACATTTGGAGCAATGCCAATTTGGTTTGATCTCCAAGTCGCTCTACCTTGGCAAGGAAAGCGTTGTAAACAATCAAGCAAATCAAGGCAGTGCCAATGCCAATGGCTGTTGCCAGCAAAGCCGTTCCAATGCCTGCACTCACACCTTGTGGGTCTGAAATGCCCGACTTTGCCAATGCGGTGAAGGTGTCAAAAATACCCAAAATGGTTCCAAGCAAGCCCAATAATGGCGCAGCAGTCACAATGGTATCCAACACCCAAAGGTGCTGGTTCAATTGATGCTGCACACGGATAAAGGCCTGCTCGGCGACATCGTCAGCAAGCTTTTGGGAGGCTGTGGGATGCAGGCCATTGGCAAAGGCATGTGTCACCACCTCGCCCACATCGCCTTCTTTGAATTCAGGCAATGGGGACTTGGTTTTCAATGCATGGAGGAGGCTTTTGATTTGCCCACTGGCGTGCGTGTAAAAAATCGTACGTTCGATGGCCAAGAAGACAGCCAACCCTAAGGCGACGTACAACAAATACAGCGACGCATCGTGCAATAAAAGCATCATGCTTAGGACCTTAGAAGTCTGAACGCAGGGTTACGCTGGTGAAGCGAGGTGCGCCAATGTTGTAGCTTGGATTGGATCCTGCCAGCGTACCCAATGCCAAGGCGCGAGTGGTAAAGCTAGAGCCGCTGGGTGAGCTAATGCGCTTGTACTCAGTATTGGTCGCATTGTCCACATTCAAGCGAATTTCAGGTGACTTGAAGAATGCAGTTTCAGGCAATTTGTAGCCGGCTGATAAATTCCACAAAGTGTAGGCATCCATCGATTGGTCATTCACCAAAGTTGAGAACGCCTTACCTGTGTGCTTGGCAGTGACTTGTCCAAACCATGGGCCTTCTTTGTAGCTCAAAGCCAAAGCTGCCATGATTTTAGGTGTGTCAGGCATTTGTTTGCCAGCAGTTGCTTCTGTGAGTGTGGTGCTCACTTTCAGGTCTTGCTTCATCAAACTTTCGGTATATGTCAGAGAGCCATAAACTGAGAAGTTCTTGTTCAACTTTTGACCCAATTCGATTTCTGCGCCCTTCATGTTGACATTGCCCACGTTGTAGTCTAATGAGCTCAAGCTCACTGGATCCCAAGCGGCTGCAATGCGATCTTTGAAGTTCACAACAAACACAGAGCCTGAGAAGGTCGTGTCTTTGTTTTGCAAGCGATAGCCAAGGTCGAAATTGGTCGAAGTTTCAATGCCAACCGCAGGGTTGCGCAATGTTGCGCCAGTCAATACGCCGTTGACAACGGTTCCGCCTGTTAACAAGTTAGAAAGCACAAAGTTAGAAGGAGCACGGAAGTTTTCCGCAACGTTAAAGAACACAGACTTTTCGTTGTCCAAATTGAACTTGGCGCCAAAGCTTGGCAGCACTTTGCTGTAAGTGCGTTTGATCTCGTAATCGAGATCGGCGCGACCTACACCGTAAGTGCCTGCATTCGCATAGTTGATGAAGTCGCGATCGATCGATGAATTCCGAACGCCCACTTGCAATGTCAGTTTGTCTTGCATCAAAGAAATGCTGTCTTGAACAAACAGTGATGAGCCAGTGCTGATGGTTTTCCAGTCACGTGCTTGGTAGGGTAGTCCATCGCCACGCAACAAGTAGGCGGAAGTTTTATCAAGCCACACACTTGAAGGGTTGCCAGCATTGTCAAAAGTCACGCGAGGACCTGTTTGACGGTGCACTGCGCGCTCTGTCCAGTAGCCAGCGTTGACGTTGTGGTTGTCAACACGGTAGTTAGCCTTGAAAGTCACACCAGGACGATTTGTTTCAGTAACACTGCTGCCGTAGGTCATTACTTTGTCAAGCGTGTCGCCATCGCCGTTGATGTCTTTCACGCGTGTAGCCAAGGTACCTGTTCCGCCTTCAGACAACAGCTGCAATTGGCTTCCGCCGGTACCGTAGCCATACCAGTAATAAGGCTCTGCACTGACGGTTAAGTCTTTGTTCACTTTGAACTCAGCCTTGCTGGTAAACAAATAATTGCGGAAAGGATTGACGTTGTACTTGTAGAAACCATCTGCAGGTGAAACCTCAGACTGTGCTGTGCCTGCAACAGGTGTCAAGTGTTGTGGCAC
The DNA here is from genome assembly GCA_947447245.1 of Comamonadaceae bacterium. GTDB lineage: Bacteria > Pseudomonadota > Gammaproteobacteria > Burkholderiales > Burkholderiaceae_C > Limnohabitans_A. Next base: position 11,521 of record CANFJC010000017.1, on the reverse strand, counting down.
AACACTGCTGAAGTCAAAATTGCGACCGTATTGAGCAATTTGTGGATTGGTCAAAGCGCGAATGTTGTTGTTGATGGCGTTGTTGTACAAAACACTTGCACTTAAAAAGACATCGGCATTAGGACGTGACTCAGCTGCCAAATCGATGTGCTCACGGTCGGCTCCGCCTGGACCTTTGAATTTGTTGGCAGTTGTTTTGGAGTATGAAACAAATGCTTTGGTGTCACTTGGACCAAACTTGCCCGTGTCAATTCGAGCGAAGGCGCGCTGGTATTTAAGTTGACCTGAAGACATAGCAGCACGCATGCCAAACTTGTCTTTAGGTGAGCAAGTGACCATACCCAAGTTGCCGCCTGAAGCGCCAACGTGAGGTGCATCTGTGTCGGTAGAGCCTTGCGTCACGAATACTTCGCAAAGGTTTTCAGAGTCTGTGTACTCTTGAGGATAAACCGCAAAATTGCCCGAATCATTCACCGGAGCGCCATTGATGGTCAGACCCATTTGGTCGCCAGCAAATCCGCGAACACGAATTCCGCCACCGAACAAACCGGTAGCATCTGAGCTAAAGGCGTTCACGCCTGGCAGCAAGTCAATCGCTTGGAAAGCATTTGCGGAAGGATTGAGTTTGTCCAAATAAGCACGGTTTACAGAGCTTCGTGCCTTAGGTGTCTCTTCTTGGGTAATCAAGCCAGAGTCAGTTGCACCTGGCAAACCCTCAACATTGATTTTGCCCACATCGGTGGCTTGTTGGGCCATCAGAAGCGGGGAGGCAAAAGCCAAGCTGATGAGCAAGGCTAGAGGGGTCGGCTTAAATTTTTTCATAAAAACTCCTGGTAAGAAAAATTAATTGAGAGGAACAAAATCGAGAGTGACTGTGAACTTGTGCTGTGCCTGAGAGGCCCAACTGCCTTCGGGCCATGGCGCGTAAGTGGTTCGTCGCAATGTTGAGAGTGCAGCGTTGTCCAAGATGATGGAGTTGCTGGACTCGTCAATGCCTGAATCTTGCAGCGCGCCGTTGCGTGCCAAGACGAACCAAAGTTTCACTTTGCCGGACGGACGCTGAAGGCTGGCTTCCCTGCCTGTGGGGTAACGCTTGTTGGCATTGAGGGTTGCCCGCACAGTGGCGATGTAATTGTTTTCCAAGCTGACTGAAGCAGGAGGCTGAGGCGCTATCTTTGGCGGCTCTTGTGCGGGCGCAATGGTTGGCACGCTTGGGGAGGGCGTGGGCAAGGGGCGTGGTGGCTCGGCAGCGGCCGTCACTTCCCTGGTCGGCTCAATGGGTGCTGGTGTTGCTGGCAAATTGGGCTGAGCCAGCATTTTGGGCTGGGGTTCAGACTTGGTGACTTGGGGTGGAGGCGTTTTAGGCGGGGGCTGAAGCAAGGGCTCAATCAGCGTTGTGGTCAGTTCCATGGCCTCTTGCGCCAACATTTCGGCAGGACCTTTAAGCGCTTGCGCCATTGAAAAAACAAAGAAGACCAAAAGCAAAGAGCCCAAACCTGAAAGTTTGTGTCGCTCTTGGTTTAGCCGATCAATGAGAAGCATCATTTGCGCTCACGGGCAGCCAACGACACTTTGCCTAAGCCCGATTTTTTGATTTCATCCATGACATCGACCAAGGTTTGAACCTCTGCGCCTTTGTCACTGTTCACAATCACGGCGATTTGATCTGCATTGCCAGCTTTTTTCTTCACAGCGGCCGACAGATCTTTGAGCTCGACATCTCTGCCATCAACTTGAATGACATTTTCTTTGCCCAGGGTGACAACAACTTGCACATCTTTTGTTTTAAGTTGTTGCACTTGAGACGAGTTGGGTTGCTGTGTTTTGATGCCCAATGCAGGAATCACATTGACACTGATAAGGACAAAGAAAACCAATAAAAACATCATCACATCGATCATGGGGATGATTTCGATGCGTGCTTTTTTTCTTTGTGTTTGCTGCCAATGGCGCATGATGCTCAACCACAATATAAGTAAGCGGCAAGCATAGAAAATTTGTGTGACAAATTTGTTACTTAACAGGGTTTGTGCTAATTCACAACATCCTAATGCGGTCAGTCACAGGAGGCTTTATGCCCGGGTGTTGGCGCAAGTACTCTGATAGTGCATCGACATCGAGTTCGCCACCCGAGACGGTTGGTGCTTGCTTGAATTGCGAAAATCCATCGCCCCCAGAAGCTAAGAAACTGTTCATGGTGACGTGGTAAGCATGCGTCAATTCAAGGGGCTTCTGAGCAATTTGAATGTTCATAACTCGTTGACCTTTAGCCTGGCGCAGATCAACCTCGTATTGGAGATTTTCAGAAGGAAATAATACTTTAGGTCTATCGAGGTTTCCAAATTGATGCTCCAACAGATCTTTAACTTGCTGCCCTGTCATGCGTTTGACCACCATGGTGTTGCCAAAAGGCTGAACTTTAAAAAGCTGCCCAAAATTGACGGTGCCTCCGCCTGGTTGAATCAAGATGTCTGCACGCACCCCTCCGGGGTTCATCAATGCAAAGTCTGACCGACCGCGATCTGCAGAGGCCGTAGAAGACCATTGCGCATCAGCGATCAAGTTGCCAAGCGCAGATTCTCCCGAAGGCGATGAATTGCGAGTGATGGAGGTTGACAAGTGACTGACCACTTTCATCACTTGCACTTGGGAAGCCATTCGGTATTCATTCACAATTTTCTCGATATCCATTTGCTTTCCGAAAAAAGGCAAGGAAGCACTGGGTTGAACCTGGAGGCCGGAAGCGTTGACAAAGGCCTCACTTTGAACAACAACATTGTGTGCAGTCTTGTGATGGACTTTCTTGGAAACAGGGTCAATGCTTAATTGGATGTGCGTGAGAAACGTGCCGTACTGACCCGCGCTGGTCAATAGAAATGGCTTGCTGGGATTGATTCTTTTGAAGTCGCAAGCGTAAGCACGGTGTGTGTGACCCGACACCACCACATCAAAGCTCGTATCCAGTTTGTTCAAAATGGGAACAATATCGCCTGAAAGCCCAGGGCATGAAGCATCGTTAGGGTCACCTTGGATCACGCCGCCTTCATGGATGACCAGAACCAATGCAGAGACGCCTTGCGCTTTGAGCAATGGCACCAAGGCATTGGCCGTAGCGGCTTCGTCTTCGAATCGCAAACCTTGGATGCCCTCAGGCGTCACCATGTTCGGCGTGCCTTTGAGGGTCATTCCCACAAAGCCTACTTTGACAACTTGATTGCCTTGCTTGAATGCCTTGATGCCATAGGCTGGAAACAATGTTTGATCGTCTAGCTTCTTGACATTGGCAGCCAAGAACTCAAAGTTGGCACCTGGAAATTGACGATTGACTTGACATGGCTCTAGCCGTGTTAACTTTTCACAACCACCTCGGCGCATTCGCACCAATTCAGGTGTGCCTTTGTCAAACTCGTGATTGCCGACGGCATTGAAGTCAATGCCCATGGCATTCACCGCTTCGATGGTGGGCTCATCTAGGAAAAGTGCTGAGGTGAGTGGCGTTGCACCAATCATGTCGCCAGCAGAAACAACGGCATGCAATGGATTGAGTTTCTTGTAATGTTGTATGGCCGCCGCTAAAAAGGCAGCGCCGCCTGCAGGCACTTCTGTCAACTTGCCATCAATTCGTTCGCGAACACTCAGGCCAGGGGGCTCTAAGTGACCATGTAAATCGTTGAAAGCCAAAATGCTGATGTTGATCTTTTCGCTTGAAGCGTTCGGCTGCTCATTCATTGGCGCACAAGCGCACAAAAGGACCAAAGTGAAAGCGAATACTTTTGAGATCAAGGCCAAAATTCTCATGCTAATTTTTCCAACAAGGCCTGCCCCATTTTGATCCGCTGACCCGTAGCAATACCCTCTGCCAGTTTGAAACCTTTTGGAACAAAAACCAGAATGGTGGAGCCGTGTTGAAACCAGCCCAATTCTTGGCCTTTGTAAGTTTGGACTGCACAAGGAATTTCATTGGGGCCTGTGTAATCAACATGAAATAACAAATTGACGGCATGCAAGCGCAAACTGGCGACCAAGATGGCCGCTACAGGCACCATGATCATGGGCGTACCGTCAGTTAACTTGAAATTCAAAACTGCCCGTTCATTTTTGCAAAAAAGTTGCTCCACACGTTTGAGGGCAATGGGGTTGACGTTCCATGTGTCCCCAGAAATGTGAGTGACATGAGTCAGCCTTGCATCTGATGGCGCATGAAATCGGTGGTACATGCTAGAGGTCAAGCGCAAGGTCACGTAGGTGCCATTTTTCAAGGATTCAACCAACTCGCCCGTTCTGGGCGTAAAGCCCATCAAGCTTGTAAGACTGTAAGGGAAGCCCTTGGCTTGGAAGACTTGAGTGTGATCAATAGTTCCGCATTCGCCGACAATGGCATCACAGGGGCTGCTCAGGATTTCTTGGCGCAAGTCAATCGTCCTAGCGCCTGGCTTCAGTTCGCGAACAAAGCAGTCGTGCATGCTGTCGAACTTGGTTTTCTTAGCTTCACTCAAATCCAAATCGGAAAATAACTTCCAAATGCCAATCGACAAGTCCCTGATGATGGGATTTTGAATTTGACTCCACCAACCAATGAAGCGTGTGAGCGTGATTCGAGGAATTCGATTCGTCAACAGAAAATTCAGGTCCTCTTGCGTGCTGATTCTTTGAATTAATTGTTTCATTTTCATTTTCCTGTCACGAAATCTAAATAAAAAGATGACTTCAACCACTCATCTTCGGATTCAACGTGTCTGTTCAACTTGCCATGACCCTTGGTGCAATTGCACTTTTGATCCCTTTTGCCAAAAGACGGTTGGAACTGTCATTTGCCAAACACCCGTCCTTAACAGGACACTCCAGAATGGCAAAAAGAGTCGTCTCATTTTTGCCAGGCTATGAGTTCAAGGAAGACCAATTTTTTTCATGTGATGGCGCTCCAGGGTCTGTAGCTGAAACTCGGCGAGCAGCGTTTTACCAGCTGGCAAATTTGTTACAAACGCGTCATGCTCAAAGCATCGAAATGACAGCCGAAGCGCGTGAAATCATTTCTGATTTGCAATTCACGGGTGCTTACCGCGTGCCATTTCAGTTCAGTCCACTGGTGCGACAACACTTGAAAGTTGGTGCGTTTATACAGTCGGCAGATGGCGTATTTGTGACAGACCAAGATGGCCAGCGTTTTTACGACCTCACAGGCTCTTATGGGGTTAATGTTTTTGGCGCAGACTTTTACAAAGAATGCATGAAGTTAGGTTCTGAGAAGGTGGAGGCTGTCGGGGCAACTTTAGGCGCCTACCATCCATGTGTTGCTTTTAACGTGAAGCGTCTTAAAGAAATTTCAGGCCTTGACCAAGTGTCATTCCACATGTCGGGCACGGAAGCGGTCATGCAAGCTGTCAGGCTGGCCAGGTATCACACAGGCCGTAAAAACCTGGTTCGTTTTTGCGGGGCCTACCACGGCTGGTGGGAGGATGTTCAGCCTGGACCTGGCAACCCCATGCCGCCTCGCGAAACCTACACCCTGAGGGATATGCATGAAAATTCTCTCAAAGTGCTACGAACCAGATCGGACATTGCGTGTGTACTGATCAACCCCTTGCAAGCGCTTCATTTGAACCAAGGCGCTCCAGGCGATTCCTCCTTGGTCGATAGCAGCCGAAGAGCAACTTACGATCGGGAAGCTTATACAACTTGGCTGAAAAAACTCCGCGAAGTCTGTACTGAACGCAAGATAGTGCTCATATTTGATGAAGTTTTCCTAGGATTTCGTTTGGCCAAAGGTGGAGCGCAAGCGTATTTTGGTGTGAAAGCAGACATGGTCACCTATGGCAAAACCTTGGGTGGAGGCTATCCAGTGGGTGTGGTGTGTGGCCGCGCTGATTTGATGAAGCGCTTTCGATCTGAAAGACCGGCTGACATTTGTTTTGCTCGCGGTACATTCAACGCTCATCCCCACGTCATGGGCGCGATGTCTGTCTTTTTAGAAAAAATTGAAACGCCAGAAATCTCTGCTGTCTACGACAATTTGGACAACACTTGGAACCAAAGGCGCGAACGCTTCAATCAGGTCATGACTGAAAAAGGACTGCCCTTGAGAGCTGCCAACATGTCGAGTGTCTGGAGCTTGTATTACACGGACGCAAGCCGCTACAACTGGATGCTTCAGTATTACCTGCGCTCTGAGGGCTTGGCGCTCAGCTGGGTGGGCACGGGCCGTTTGATTTTCAGCTTGAACTATTCAGATGCAGACTTTGAAGAAGTTTTACGTCGTTTTGTGGCAGCTTGTGAATCTATGAAATCAGCACAGTGGTTTTGGGCGCCGCCTGAGCTGTCTAACAAGTTGATTCGCAGATCGATTCTGAAAGAAATGTTCCAAAAACGAGAGCTCGCGAAGATTTAAAACCGAAGTCCCAAGGTGAGGCTGGCTTCTTGGTAGTTGATTTTCTGAGAAGCCTTGTCTTGCCTAGCGCTGGTGACGACATCTGAAAGATTCACGCGCCCCAATTTATAAGTTGTTCTTGCGAAATAGTCTTTCATAAAGTCAACTTCCAAGCCACCCGCAATATCCAAGTTGGTACCAGCCTGGTGAAATTTGTCATTGCGCACTTGTCCCAGCATGGTCATGGTGATATTGCTTTTAGGTATCACAATGCCGAAACCTGCCAAGGCGAAAACATGTCCTTTGAAGGTGCCAAGAAAGTGTTCAAAGGGGTATTTTTTTTCGTATTCAAATGTGACAACGTTCAACCCATCCGTGTGTTCATAATGCATGAATGCGGGTGACAGGTACTGTTGGCCTGAGTTCTGGTAGTTCTTCTGCTGGTATTGCCCCGTTGCACTGACAGTTTGACCATCAGAAACGACATATTTCATGTGATCTAGGTTCAATGCCAATGCGGTCTCAGAATTGAGTTGGTAAGCAATCCGAGCGTTTGTCTGCGGAATGGTGATTTTTCCAGGGTTCAAATAAGTATTGAACAGGGTTTGAGGAGTGAGCGTCTTTTGTGTATCTGTGGCTCGAACGCCAAAGAGCGTGAATTGATGGTCAATGCCTTTGAAGTGAATGTCGCTCTTTGAATACGACTCATTGTTCCATCCCCATTCAAAGGACCATTTGTGAGGTGACTCTAAGTTGAAATTGACTTCGGCTGCCTGAACACTTGCCATCCAGCAGAGCGTACAAAGAGAAAGTAGTTTTTGATTAAAAGACTTCATATCGAAGGATGGATCAATGTTTTTTAATTGACTACAGCAATCTTGATCACTGTTTTAGGGTTTAGCACATACCCTGGGCATTCATACCTCTCAATGTCTTCGCCAGAAATAGGAAAGGCGCCGCAATTCGATAATTTACGAAAGGGTGAGTTGTAGATGCCGCACTGGAATTTTTCTTCAGGCAAAGGCTCTAGAAAAAAACACTGCTGATTCAAACAGCAACTGCCACATTGTGTGCAAGCGCCGGATATTTGACTTGATTCATTCAATCGAATTTCAAAAAAAGATTCAAAGTACCTTTGAACGGGTCCTTGTGAAAGAGCCTTGTGGTGAATTTTTAGCTTTTGAAGTGTTTCTCGGTAGTTAAAGAGGTACTTCGGTTTCAAAAAAATCAAACTGAAAAAAATAGGCAATACAGGTATTGAGAATTTGGTAAGAAGCAACAAAGCTTCGGTTGGAATGCGAATGAATGAATTTTTCAAAACAAAGTTGATTCAGTGACGATTGAGTGGAAAACCAATGAAAATTTTATGCCCTTCATATTTCAAAGCGATGACGATGCTTTGAAAATCAAATCAATTGGAAGGCGCTGTGCTTGCTTAGCGTTGAAAATACAAAATGCCAATCTGGCCAGAAGCAATCTCTCTAGCACCTGGAATTTTCTTAAGTTCAGCAATGGGCTGAGAGACGGCGAAGGAAGAATACCAAGCCCAATGTTTTGAGATAGATTGCTTGAAGGTTAAGCCTGCGCTGACCTTCTCAAAGCCTGTAGGCACGAGCTTGAAGGGCTCTTGTTTGAATGGGGTCGCAGAATTGCGCCAATGTTCTGCTGTTGCCCAGGTGCTGTCAGCATGAAGAATCAACTCGCTTTGCTGGAAAACTGGCCAAGCATAAGACAAACCAAGGTTCAGGGTTGTGCTGTCCCCCTTGTTCAGAATATCTTGCGTCCAATCTACATTCAATCGCCAACGCTGATTGATTTTTCGATGAAGCATCACGCGAGTTCGCAGTGTATTTTTGCCGCCTTCAAAAACATCAAAAGACTCACCTGTGCTGACATTGTGGACGCGCATAGAAAGACCAATGTTCAAATCAGGCTCATCCATGACTTGGTAACTGAGCGTTGGCTCACTTCCAAATTGACCTAAATTGCGCCATGCTCGCCCGTCGCCAATGCCCAGTTGCCACTTGCCATAGCGCAGTCCAATGACCGGCCTGACACGTGCCGTATTTTGCCAATCACCCATGTCATTGGATTTCAGTCTTGTTCCGAGGGTGTAATACAGTTGATCAGACTCACTTGGGTTTGAGCTTGCTTCAACCGAGCTGGATTGAGCATTGGCCAAACTGGGCAAGAGGCTTGAAGCCAGAATGCAAGCAAGGAGGCAAAGAGCAGCCAGGCTCTTTTGTTTCATTGCATGCATCGGATGAATCATGAAGTGACTTTGTACACTTGCAAAATTAAATTCATGTGACAAATTTTTTTCAATTCAAAAATAATTTGTGTGATGAATTTGAAGATGCGTGCAAATATGATGCTGCTGTGCTTAACTTGACGAATAGCCGCATTCAATTCACAGCCTTGTCATCTAAGGCTTGGAAGATCTCACCTGTCATTTTCATTACAGGTGTCTACTTTGAAACATATTCAACCCCGTCGCGACTTTCTCATTAGAGTGAGTTCTATTTCTGCCGTTTTAACGACTGGCGGCATCCTCAGCGCATGCGGAAGCAGCGACTCTCCCATGGTCAATTTTGACTATGGCGTTGCCAGTGGTGACCCACTTAGTGACCGCGTCATTTTGTGGACCCATGCCAAGTTTCAAGATCTGTCAGATGCTGTCAATCTGACATGGCAAGTGGCAGCCGATCTCGAGTTTTCAAAGATTCTTGTTTCGGGCGAAGCGCAAGCCAACTCAGATACGGGCTATACATGCAAGGTAGATGCGACGGGTCTTCTGCCCAACCAGACCTACTATTACCGCTTCAAGGCGGGCCTGCACACTTCCCCCATTGGCAAAACAAAAACCTTGCCGATTGGCGCTGTGAGCGATGTCAAATTGGCTGTCATGTCCTGCTCGAATTACCCATCGGGATTCTTCAATGTTTATTCTGAAATTGCCCGCTCGGATGCAGATGTTGCCATTCACTTGGGCGACTACATTTATGAATATGCCGCAACGGGTTATGCTTCTGAAAAAGCAGCAAGTTTGGGCCGCACGTCTGTCCCAGCCAATGAAATTTTGACCTTGAGTGACTACCGTTTGCGTCACGCTCAGTACAAGTCTGATGCAGATTCAAAGCAGTTCCACGCTAGCAAGCCCTTGATTGCAGTTTGGGACGACCATGAGTTTGCTAACGATGCTTACAAAGATGGCGCAGAAAATCACACGCCTGCAACCGAAGGCCCTTTTGCAGCCCGCAAAGCAGCCGCCTTGCAGGCCTATCATGAATGGATGCCCATTCGCACAGGTGCAGATAAGAGCAAGATTTACAGAAGCTTTAACTTTGGTAACTTGCTGAGCTTGCACATGCTCGATACACGTTCCATTGGGCGCGATCAACAAGTTGAAATTACCGACTTGATCAATCCTGCCAAGCAAGCCAGTGCATTGGCAACTTTGTCGTCTCCCACAAGGCAATTGATGGGGACAGAGCAAGTTCAGTGGTTGCAGACACAGATGGCAACTTCAACAGCTACTTGGCAAGTGATTGGCCAACAAGTTTTGATGGCCAGAATGGAATTTCCATTGACCATACTGCAAGCATTGAATCCATCGGATACCAGTGCTCAAGCACAAGCTGCCGGTCAAAAAGCCATTACCGACTACCTGACTGCCAAGGGCAAACAAGCGCAAGGCTACCCCATCACAGCGACAGAAACAGCTTTGTTGAACCAACCCAAACTCGGTTACAACTTGGACGCATGGGACGGCTATCCAGCTGCTCGTGAAATTCTCTTGTCTACAGCTGCTCAGCTCAAAAAGCGTTTGGTGGTTTTGGCGGGCGATACTCACAATGCTTGGCACAGTGATTTGACACTGATGTCAGGACAGAAAGTGGGCGAGGAATTTGCAACATCCAGCGTAAGCTCTCCCGGCCTAGAGGCCTATTTGTCACTGCCACCAGCCCAAGTCAAAGCCATTTTTGAAGGTGTGGTGAAGGATCTGCGGTGGATGGATTCATCACGTCGTGGTTACCTTAAATTGACAGTTTCCACGGGTCAAGTTCAGGGCGAGTGGTTGTTCATTGACACCATCTTAAGTAAAAACTACAAAGTTGATGTGCCAGTCGCAGCAGAAAAACGTGTTTACATGGCTTGATCAAGTCATTCTGAAAAGTCTTTGGACATGAAAAAACCGCTCTAATCAGAGCGGTTTTTTTGGGAGTTCAAAGTATCAGTGGTACATCTGCTTTGGATTGTTGTCCATCAACTCGCCTTTGAGCAAGTAAAGGGGCGCTTTGTGATACAGAACAATGTCGTGAAAGGGGTCGGTGATGATTTTTGTCATCCAAACCAATCCTGTTTGCACATCTTTCAAGAAGAACAGATGAATGGTTCTGAACAGCAAGCCTGCAACACCCAAAATGAGCCAAGAGGCACCAACTTGTCGAACCCATTCTGTCAAGTTATCCCATGGCTCAATCATGCCGAATACACCGGGCTCAACGTAGAGAATCATTGGCAAAACGGCCCAGATGCTTAACAGCACCACTTTGCGGCTCAAGTTGTAGCCAACTTTGATTTCTTCCTTGTGTTCTTGGGTGGCTTGGTTAATCTCGTCATAACCCAAGGGTTCGAAGAAAAAATGGCCAGATTGACGTGTCGTCATAGACACCAACCAAGCGATCAAAGCAGAAATGACGGGGTCAATCAGCAGAAATGCATAGGCAACCACAAAACTGATGGCACTGATGAAGTGCAATGATTGGTTGATTCGGCTGTGATGGTAGTAACGGTGGTCGTCAAAACGCTGAATTTTCAAGGCTTCGAAAAATGTAGTCACATCGTCTCCTGGTGAGAATTTGGGGGCAGCACGAATTGTGCATGAACGCATAATTCCCGTAAATCATGAAATTTCAATGACAAGATTCATTTGTCACTGAAATTTCATCATTTATTTTTGGATTAACCGGATTGTCATCAAGCTGTTAAATCTAAGCCGGATGATTGATGGATGGAAAATTCAATTGATTCCCCCATCGTCCTTGAAGATTATCCAGCCACAAGGCCGTCATTGCGCATCGCCGTTGTGACAGAAACCTGGCCGCCTGAAGTCAATGGCGTTGCCATGACGCTGGCGAAATTGGTTCAAGGCTT
>CANFJC010000016.1 GCA_947447245.1 Comamonadaceae bacterium | reverse complement strand
TGAAATCTTTGCCCGCTTAACGGTTGAAGAGAACTTGCAAATGGGTTTGGCCACGCAACCCGGTAGCACGCCTATTCCGTCAGAATTGTTTGAACTGTTTCCAGTGCTCAAGCAAATGCTGCATCGGCGTGGCGGCGATTTGTCTGGAGGGCAGCAGCAGCAATTGGCCATTGCGCGAGCGCTTGCTGCCAAGCCCAAGTTGCTTATCTTGGATGAACCTACAGAAGGCATTCAGCCAAGCATCATCAAAGACATTGGTCGAGTGATCCGAAAATTGGCGGATGTGGGTTTGCAAGACCAGCGCATGGCCGTTTTGCTGTGCGAGCAATACTATGATTTTGCTGAAGAATTGGCCGATGCCTACATGGTCATGGAACGCGGCGAGGTGATTGCCAAAGGCCCTGGCCATGAAATGCAAGCCAAGGGCATCCGCCAGTTGGTGGCGATTTAAACGCTCCAAATTCTGGGCGGCGTGCTGGGCAATGCCCACAGCGTGTGACGCCAAGTTGCCCATACTTGCTTGAGCAAATCCATGGTGGGTTCAACCAAGGGTGACATGACGCGAAGCACAAGGACTTGTGGATGAGCGCAGGTGATGCCAGCTTGTCGCTTCAAGGGGTGAGCTTCTATCACTTCGCGCGCAGCTTCTAAGGCCTTTTCTGTCCTGTGCGAATCAATGGCAGAGCCTGCTGCAAAAACAAGGCTTGCCAAACACTTTTGCCCTGCCATGCCCAGTGGACTGTTCAGCCAGCGCTCATCGTTGCCATGAACAGTGCCTTTCTCCAACCACACACCTGCAATTTCTAAATGTTGTTGGAAGTGGCCTTGCGTGAAAGACAGGTTGGAAGTGGGAAGCCCCAAAGCGGTCACATCCCATGCAATCAATTCTGCACCTGGCTCCAAATTGAAAATAGCGCGATTGGTGGCTTCGCAGTCGTTGTAGGCAATGGCTTCCAGCGGTAGCCATTCCAGCCTAGCGCCTTCAGAGACATGCGCCACAACTTGTTGAATGGCAGGGTAGCCACCTGATTTGTAAAACCGAGTCGCACCAGGGGTGCTGACCAAGCCATGGGCGCCCTTTGACACATTGACTTGGATGTCTAAGGTGTCGCCCCCCACCAAACCACCCGGTGGATGCACCAGCACGTTGTGGCAAATTTGATCGCCTTCTGGGTAAAGGCTTTGCAGAATTCGCAGTGGACCTTGGTGCAAATACCTGGCTACAGTGCGTTGAGACTCATGGGTGTAATCAAGTTTGAGCTCAGCGCGCCATGCCATAAAGAAAGTTTTTATTTAGAAGATGTTTGTTGAAGGCCAATCAAGATCCAAAGTTTTTTATCGGTTTCAGTCAACCTCTCGGAGTTGTCGACTGCAGCCTGAAACTTTTCTTGGTCCGTCAGCAAGCTGAGTTGCCTGACTTGGCCCAGCAAATGTTTGTAGTGCTCAATGGTATGGTCAGTATTGCTTGCTATTTTGTGCAAAGGCAGAATTGAAACATCGTCCATCAGTTCGCGTTCACGCTTGGCTTTTTGAATGAGCGTTTTAACCTCGTCATCACTCAAGTGCAAACGTTTAGATTCTGCTTTGATGTAGATGGCTTCTTCCTCATCAATGACACCATCAGACAGCATCTCATAGAGTTTATTGACCAAGGCCTCTCGGTCCATTTTGAGCTGATCGCTGAAGGCGGAAGACAAAAGAGCAGCAGGGATGGCAAAAATACCGATACCGATCAAGGCCAACACAATGGTCATTGCGCGGCCCGCAGGCGTCACGGGTGAGATGTCGCCATAGCCCACAGAAGCCAAAGTAATCACAGCCCAGTAAATGGCTTGCGGAATATTTTCAAATTTGTCGGGCTGAGCTTCATGCTCAAACAAATAGCCCAAGCTGGCTGTCATGACCACCAGCAACAACATGATGAAGGCTGAGGCGGCCATCACTGGCCATTCACGAACAATCACCTTGGAGAGCGATTGGGTAGCACCTGTGTACCTGGTTAATTTAAGCAGACGCAGCAAACGGAAGACTCGCATGAATCGCAAGTCAAACAAGTGATGCAAAAACACTTCTAAGAAGAAAGGCGCAATGGCCAGCAAGTCAATGATGGCAGAGGTTGATTTGGCCAGTTTGAGTCGACCCGTTACTGCTTTTTGATAGCCGGGTTCTTCCACGCAACAGTAAAGTCGCAAGCAATATTCAAGGGTGAAGATGGACACCGCGATGGCATCCAAAATCAAGAACTCTAAGTTGAGTAAGTAGTGAATGCTTTGCACTGACTCTAAGATCACGGCCAGTACCGAAACAATGACCCAGATCACAATGAAGGTGTCATACAGCGTATGCAAGGATCCACCGTATTCGCTTGGGAATACCAGTGCATGTACTTTTTGACGGAAAGTTCTACCTTTGTTGGCCAGTACAAATTCTTTGTAGGCTGGAATTAAAACTCGAAAAAGTTTCAGAATACGAAGCAAACGCAAAGATCGCAAAAATCGCAAATCAATTGAAATAAATGATTGCAAGAAGAAGGGCAAAATAGCCACTAAATCAATGATGGCAAATGGGCTGGTGACGTATTTGCCCCTGGCAAATCGGTGCTTCTTAAACTCCTCGTCCTCAGGCGCTAGATAAAAGCGGACCACATATTCGATAGAGAAAACCACCACCGAAACCAAATCAAAGAAATGGAACCATTTCTCATAAGCTTCAAAGATGGCGGGAACTTGTTCGAACATGAGTGCGAACAAATTGGCCACAATCAAAATGCCAATCCACCTGTCAATGGTTTTTTGATAATTGCCTTCAATGTGTGGATTTAACAACCACGCATACAGCCATTCCCGAAAAGGTAAGTCGCTGGAGATTTGAGCCTCTTTATGGCTCAATAGTTGGGCTTCTAGGTCTTTAGATTGCATGTTGTTAGCCCTTAAAACTCAAATTCATCGACTTTGATGGCATAGCCACCTTTGTCACATACAGTTAGCTTTAAACTCAGCTTGGTATCGATGGGGTCAATATCAACCAGTTGCGAGGCCACAATTGGAATGGCTGAACCTGGAGGTGTTGGCACTAACTTTTCTAGAAAAATACCGCCAACTGATTCGTGGTCTTTAGGGTCGCACTTGGCAACAAAATTGACGGGCTCTTTTGTAAAAGGATTGATCAGCGCCTTGAGTGTTTTTTCCGACTCTAGCAAGGCATTGAAGCAATCCCCCCAACGCTTTCTTTCTGTGGTGCTGGCAGTGCAAGCCTCAACTTCAAAGTCGTCTTTGGTGCGTGCCTCGCTGTTTGCTTTCATCCACTTGACCCAAGCCTCACCATTCTGTTTGGTGACTTCATTTTTGATGCCTTCTTCGTGAGAAAGGACACCCACCCAAGCGACCATGGCTAACATGCCCGCCAGGAAGATCAAAAAGAGAATGTCGTAGAGATTGGGCCAACCAGAATTAACTTTCGATTCAACGAGAGCTGTGTCTGGGTGTTCTGCCTCTGTCTCAGAGTGATGAACGTGATCTGTCATTGATGGAGCTCCACGAATTGATGCTGAAATAGGTTGACGAGTGTCAATCCATACAAGGGTGCATCGTAAGGATTCGGCTCGAAAGGTCAAGCCTTTAGAGCCATTGTCGTGAATGTTTCTTGCAACGAAAGCTTATTCGTTGTTTGTACTGCGATGCGCCCAGGCCGTGGTGTGCTTCTCGATGTAGCTAAAAAGCTCGTACATCACCATGGCCATGGCGCCAACGACGACCAAGCCAGAGAAGGCGAGACCCATTTGCATGGCAGAACCGGCTGATATGAGTAAATACCCGATGCCTTCGTTGGCTGCAGTCATCTCGGACACGGTGGTGCCCACAAAGGCCAAGGTGATGGCCACTTTGAGCGAGCCAAAGAAATAAGGCATTGAGCGAGGTAGGCCAACTTTGACCAAGACATCCCAACGCTTGGCGCCCAGAACGCGCAGTACGTCTTCTAGCTCGGGCTCCAGCGTGGCCAGTCCTGTAGCGATGTTCACCATGATCGGGAAGAAGCTGATGAGGAAGGCTGTGAGAATGGCGGGGCCAATGCCGATGCCAAACCAAACCACCAAGATGGGCACGAAGGCGGCCTTTGGCAGCGCATTGAAAGCGGTCATGAGGGGGTAAACGGCGGCATAGGCCAAGCGTGAGCTGCCTATGACAAAGCCCAACAAAACACCCACGACAATGGCAATGCCAAAACCAGCCATGGTGACCCAGTAAGTGCGCCATGCATGTGCTGCAATCACACCGCTGAATTCAACAGTTTGTTGTGCGATGCGGTAGGGGCTTGGGAAAATAAATTCTGAAACTTTGAAAATGCTGCAGACGGCTTGCCAGATGACAAGTGTGAGCACCAACAAAATCCAGGGTGCGCTTGCTTCGAGTGTTTTCTTATTCACAAGATCACCTGCTTATTGATTGATGACTGCGCCAGCTTGGCGGATAGCGCCAATGTGGCCACGCAATTCGTGAACGATGTTGGTGAACTCGGGGGTGTAAGTGACTTCCAAATCGCGAGGACGGGGCAAGTCGATTTCTTTTTTCACGACAAAGCGGCCTGGGCTCTTGCTCATGACATACACCGTGTCTGCCAAGAAAACCGATTCACGCAAATCGTGCGTGACCAAAATGACGTTGAACTTTTGCTCTGTCCAGAGGTCGCGCAAAATGCACCACAACTCTTCGCGAGTGAAGGCATCGAGCGCACCAAAGGGCTCGTCCAGTAAGAGCATTTTGGGTTCGTGAATGAGCGCACGGCAAATGCTGGCGCGCTGTTGCATGCCGCCAGAAAGTTGCCAAGGAAATTTGTCTTCGTAGCCGCCCAAACCCACTGTTCTTAAAAGCTTGCGAGCACGTTCGGCAAACTCTTCTTTGCGTTGCTTGAACTGGGTGCGAAAGGGTTCGACAATCTCAAGTGGCAGCAAAACGTTGTCAAGCGTGGTGCGCCATGGCAGCAAGGAAGGTGCTTGGAATGCCATGCCACTGATTTTCAAGGGACCTGTGACGGGTTGGCCATCGACAAAAATTTGACCTTTGCTGGGACGTTTGAGTCCCGTGGTCAGTTTCATGAAGGTGGATTTGCCGCAGCCCGAAGGACCCACAATGGCAATGAACTCGCCCTGCTTGACTTGCAAGTTGATGTCTTCAACTGCGAAGTGGTTTTGCGCTAACAACTCATCGTTGTAGGCCAACCAGACATTTTGGAAATCAACGAAATTTGCAGTGGTCAAAACAGGCCGCCTCGTTCAATTACTTTTTAGGTTTTGGCAAGATGTCGAGATCTTTGGCACTGGGCAAGAAAGAGCCATTCCAGATATCATCGGCCTTGACGCGAGTTTTGGTATTGAACGCATCAGAGACTTCAGAAGCCATCAGGGCCAAGCGTGGACCTTTGATTTGACCAAAGCCTTCTTCACGTGCGGAGGGGCTGTTGATGACTGTATCGATGGCCAACTGCAAGCGGCGGGTTTCGAGTTCTACGTTGATGATGCCGTCGCGGGCTTTGACATCGGCAATGACAGCAGCAGGGTTGTTAATGACATCCTTGGCGCCTTTGGTGAAGGCGGCCAAGAAAGCTTTGACTGCAGCAGGATTTTCTTTGATGATTTTGGGCGATGCAATGATGGCGTTGCCATACAGTTTCACGCCAAAGTCGGGGAATTGCATGACCACCACATCGTCGGCTTTGACACCGCGTGCTTCGATGTTCAGCAAGGAAGTGAATGTGAAACCTGTGATGGCATCTACGTCGCCGCGAACCAACATGGTTTCACGCAGGGGTGGGTCCATGGCGGTCCAGGCCACATTGCCAATGTTGTTGGCTTTTTGGAAGATAGGGAAAGCGCGGCGACCTGCGTCAAAAACGGGCGCACCCAATTTCTTGCCTGCCAAATCGGCTGGCGTTTTGATGCCAGATTTTTTGAGCGCCATGACCGAAGCGGGCGTGTTGTTGTAGACCATCATGATGGCCACAGGCTTGTTGGGTACTTCGGGGTTGTTGGCGTGGAATTCCATGAGGGCTGCCAAGTCGGCAAAGCCGATGTCGTAGCTGCCAGAAGCAACGCGTGTCACTGCGCCGCCAGAACCGTTGCCAGCGTCAACCGTGACGTCTAACTTGGCATCTTTGAAATAGCCTTTTGCAACAGGTGTCAGGAACAGGGCAGCAGGGCCTTCAAAGCGCCAGTCGAGTTGAAATTTAATGGGTGTATTTTGAGCTTGTGCCAAGCCAAAAGCGCAAGTCGCTAACAATGCGGCCGTGGTCTTCAGGAGGAAACGTTTTTTCATAGGGGCTCCGATTTAAAAAATGAGATTGAATTTGTCAAATGTCTAAGCAATATCGATGCCATTATGAAGTGCATGAAAAGGCACATTGTTGCACAAAGTGTATACACTTTGTGACTGTTGAGGCCTCGGAAAAACCCTTGCACGCCCCAAAATGGGCTTAACTCAGTTCAGAAGGTCTAAAAGGGTGCGAGAAATAACCTTGGTCGCTTTTCGCAAATCTTCTAAATTCAGGCGTTCATCGGCTCGTTTGGCATGGGATTCCAAAACCGTGCGGGGGCCCGCACCGTAAATGACGCCAGGAATGCCTTTTTCGACGTACAAGCGAACGTCGGTGTAAAGGGGGGTGCCCATGGCTGGAATAGGTTCGCCAAAGATTTCGCCACCATGTTTCTGAATGGCCTCCACTAAGGGGGCATTGCCTGCCAGGGGCTTCATAGCGTGTGCCATAAGAAGGCGCTTGATTTCAATGCTGACCAAAGCATCAGTTGACCGCCCTTGGTTAAAGTCTTTCACAGCTTCTGCAATGACCTGCCGAATATTGGCTTCTACCTGCTCTGGAATTTCTTCCGGAATCATGCGGCGATCTAGTTTGAAGCTGACAGTGCCAGGCACCACGTTGGTATTGGTGCCGCCTTCAATGCGCCCCACGTTCAAATAGGGGTGGTTGATGCCTTCAACTTGCGAGCTGATGTGTTGGTAGAGTTTGTTTTGCGCATACAGGCTGCTCAAAATCTGAACGGCTGCTTGCAGGGCATCAACACCCGTATCGGGTATGGCCGCATGGGCCATCTTGCCGTGCACAGTGACTTCCATTTGCAGGCAACCATTGTGAGCTGTGACCACTTGGTAGCTAAAGCCTGCGGCAATCATGAGGTCGGGCCGCGTGTGACCCTTGTCGAGTAACCAGCCTGGGCCTTTTTCGCCGCCAAACTCTTCGTCATAGGTGAAATGCAATTCAACATTGCCTTTGAGGGGCAAATTGTTTTTGGCTTGCAGTGCCTCGACCGCGCGCAGTGCAAATGTGAAGGTGGAAAAATCACATTTGCTCACTGCCGTGGCGCGGCCAAACATCTGACCATTTTCAATTTCAGCGCCATAGGGGGGATGCGTCCAACCTTCTCCTGGCGGCACGACATCGCCATGCGCATTCAAGGCAATGGTTTTGCCACCTGCGCCAAAAGGTCTGCGCACAATGAGGTTGGTCAGGGACGTCAGGCCATAAGCTTTAACCTCTGCTTCAGGCACTGGAAATTGTTCTGCCTTGTAGCCGATGTTCTTCAGCAGCTCAGTGGTTTTTTCAGCATGCGGTGCGTTGTTGCCAGGTGGTGTGTCGGTCGGCACTTGCACCAAGGCTTGCAGAAACTGAACTTGCTCATCGAAGTGGGCATCGATCCATTGATCAAGTTGTTGGTAAGTCGATTGTGGGGTGGTCATTGTTTTTCAAATTCAAGCGAGTTGGTGCAAGACATGTTCAAACGCATCAATGCAAAGTTGCATGTCATCCGTGGTTGAAGATTCCAAGGGGTTGTGGCTGATGCCGCTGTTTTCACCGCGCACAAAAAGCATGGCCTGGGGCATGACTTCATGCAGTTTCATGGCGTCGTGGCCCGCGCCGCTGGGCATGACAAAGCGAGGCACGCCCATGTCTTTCAAGGCCTTCTCCCAGCGCTGTTGCCATTCCGGCGCACTTGGGGCCGCAGGGGCACGCAGCGTTGCTTCGCGGTGGCAAACAAGGCCGCGACGATTGCAAATTTCGTCAAGCGCATTCAACACGTCTTTTTCTAAAGCATCGCGCTGAGGATCTAAGGGCGCGCGCATGTCCATGGAAAATGTGCATTTGCCAGGTACCACGTTGATTGAACCATTGGGCACTTGAAGTTGGCCAATGGTAGCCACTGAATCGCCATCAGCTGCCGCGCGTTTTTCCATGTAGAGGGCCAGCTCGGCCACCGCGCAAACAGCATCTCGCCGGCGGTCCATGGGCGTGGTGCCTGCGTGACTGGCCATGCCCACCATCTCGCACAGATAACGCACGCTGCCATTGATGGAGCTCACGACACCCAAGGGTAAATTCAGTTCGTTGAGCACGGGGCCTTGCTCAATGTGCACTTCAACGAAGCCCAAGTAGTCAGCTGGCTTGCGCTGAATATTGGGAATTTCGTTTTCATTCAAGCCCGCTTTTTTCATGGCCTCGCGCATGGAGATGCCATTGGCATCCGTCTGAGTTAACCAATCGGGATTGAACTGCCCGA
Organism: Comamonadaceae bacterium; assembly: GCA_947447245.1. Taxonomy (GTDB): domain Bacteria; phylum Pseudomonadota; class Gammaproteobacteria; order Burkholderiales; family Burkholderiaceae_C; genus Limnohabitans_A. The sequence goes on along the minus strand of CANFJC010000016.1, from coordinate 12,398 downwards.
CCAAGGCACCAGAGCCTAGGAAGGTGGCTTTGTAGCGCTGGCCTTCTTCTTCTGCAAATGCCACCACTTCAAGACCAATGGGCAGGCGTTGTTTTGCTTGTGACAATTTTTGAACACAGGCAATGGGCACGAAAATGCCTAAGCGCCCATCGTATTTGCCGCCATTGCGAACGGTATCGAAATGGCTGCCAGTCATGAGGTATTTGGCGCCCGGCACGCTGGGGTGATAACGGCCCACCACATTGCCCACTGCATCGACATGAACTTCGTCAAAGCCTGCCTGCTTCATGGTGTTTTGAATGCTTTGAGAGCAAGCCAAATGGGCCTCTGTGAGATAGGTCACAGTGAGTTGACCCGCTTCTTTGAATCCAGGGTCGCTGTATTGCGCCAAGTCTTCTTGCCAATCCCAAACTTGCTGGCCTTGAAGCGGGTGGCAATTGGTTTTGTCGTTCAAGCGAATCTCAACAATTCGATGAATATTTCGCAGGCACTCTTGCAGTTCAAAATCTGGGTGACCGTTCAGGCGTCTTTCAAAAGTGGCCATGATTTGATGCTTGTTCAGACCAAGCCCGCGCGGCCCTCTGACGGCGAAAATAAAGGGCCATCCAAACTTTTGATTGTAGGCAGCATTGAGGCTTTGAATTTTTTCAAATTCAGCGGGGGTGCATTCAGTGAGGCCCGCTTTGCTTTGCTCGTTGGTCGATTCTGCGGTCAATTCTTTGCGCACCATGGCTTTGCCTGCCAGTTCGGGGTGAGCACGAACAAGTTCGATCTGAGCATCTCTGCCTGCATCTTTCAAAACTTGCGCCATGCAGTGTTTTAAGTGAGCCCAAGAAGCAAAAGGGCGGTGCTTGAGCGCGCCTTCGGCAATCCACGGCGAGTGTTCATACAAGCCATCAAGCCATTGCATGGCTTCTTGTGAAGACGCTGAATTGAGTTGTTCTAGGCTGAGTGTCATGGTGTGTAGGGGTGGGTGGATTTCCAGTGGCGCGCGATGTCTAAGCGGCGGCAGACCCAGACATGGTCATGAGCTTGAATGTGGTCTAAAAATCTTTGAATGGCGGTGATGCGACCAGGCCGTCCTAACAGCCGGCAGTGCATGCCAATGCTCATCATTTTGGGACGGTTCAGGCCTTGTGGATCGCCTTCTTTGTAGAGCGCGTCAAAAGTGTCTTTCATGTATTGAAAAAATGGGTCAGCATGCGAATAACCTTGAGGCAAAGCGAAGCGCATGTCATTGCAATCTAGGGTGTAGGGCACGATGAGTTGCGGCACCACTTGACCATCACTTTTTTCAACCTTCATCCAAAAAGGCAGATCGTCACCGTAGTAATCGCTGTCGTATTCAAAGCCGCCAAAGTCTGCCACCAAGCGGCGAGTTCGGGGGCTGTCGCGGCCGGTGTACCAACCCAAGGGTCTTTCGCCGCTGAGCTTTTGCAAGATGGCCATGGCTTCGGCCATGTGCGCGCGTTCGGTAGCCTCATCAATGTTTTGATAGTGAATCCATTTCAAGCCGTGGCATGCGATGTCGTAGCCCAATTCTTGAAATGCAGCCAACACCTCGGGATATTTTTGAAGTGCTGTGGCCACACCAAATACGGTGAGTGGCAGTTTGCGTTGCTCAAACTCGCGCAGCAAGCGCCACACCCCTGCACGAGAGCCATATTCATAAATGCCCTCCATGCTGATGTGCCGATCTGGGTAAGACGCGGGGTTGAACATTTCTGACAAGAATTGTTCAGAACCTGCATCGCCGTGCAGAACAGAATTTTCGCCACCTTCTTCATAGTTCAAGACAAACTGCACCGCCACGCGCGCTTGGCCGGGCCATTGCGCGTGGGGTGGGTTGCGGCCGTAGCCTTTGAGATCTCGGGGATAAGCGGCAGTGGAGTCGTAGACAGATGCGTTCATGACAGGGCCAATGAAATATCGTGAGTGGGAATTTTTTTGTCAAAGCTCAAACTGTTTTCAACAAAAATCAAATGTTCTTCCATGAGTCTGGCAGCCAAGTCGGCGTCTTTTTTGGCCATGGCATCCACAATGGCTTCGTGCTCATCGGCAGAGTGCTGCGCGGCATGGCGCGATTGGTACATGAGGGTGATGAGGGCGCAGCATGAAATGAGCTCACCCAAGCTTTGAGCCAAGACATGGTTGCCCATGAGCTCAGCAATGCGCACATGAAAATCGCCCAGCAATTCTGTTCGGCCGTGCACATCTTCTTGGGCAACAGCTTCTTTTTCTTGTTTGGTATGAGCCTTCAAAGCGCGAATTTTGGCAGGGGTGATGTCTCGCACAAATTCGCGTGTCATTTGAACTTCGAGCATGCGCCGTACCGCAAAGACTTGCTTGGCTTCGGCAGCAGAAGGTGCGGCGACAAAGGCCCCCCTAGCAGGCTCCATGCGGATCAATCTGTTTTGAGACAGCTGGAACAAGGCTTGCCTGACCAGTGTTCTGGAAACGCCAAAATGGGTGGCCAACTTTTGCTCAGCCAATTTGGAGCCAGGCATCAGTCGGTGTTCCACAATGGCTTTGGTCAAAGCGCTGACAATGGCGTGGGTTGAAGATGTTTCCATGCGAAATGATGATAGCTTCAAAAGCCAAAAGTGTATACACTTTCAGTCGACCAATTCAAGGAAAGATGCAACATGGGTTTGAGTACACACGTTTTGGACACCATGCACGGCTGTCCCGCAGCGGGCATGCACGTCAGCTTGTACACCACCGAGGGGCAATTTGCCACGCTGGTGAAAAGTTTCACATTGAACGCAGATGGCCGCAACCCTGATGGCCCGCTTTATGACAATGCCAGTTTGCAAAAGGGCACTTACCGCTTGGTCTTTGATGTGGCGGCTTATTTCAAGGCCAAGGGCGTGAAGCTGCCAGAGCCTTCTTTTTTGAACCATGTGAGCTTGGATTTTGGGGTGGCCGATGTCACGCAGCACTACCATGTGCCGCTCTTGGCAAGTCCTTGGAGCTATTCAACTTACCGAGGCTCTTAATTTCGCAATTATTTCTAGCGGATGACCCCTTGCGAGGTGGTAAATCCATAAAATCAGTTTTTATCCAGAACTCAACCCAATCCACTCCTTATGAGCCAAGTGACCAACACAGTTCGTTTTGTGCTTGACGGCAAAATCGTCGAAGCCCAAGGCGCGCGCCGCACCACCACCGTTTTAGATTACTTGCGCGAACAATTGCATCGCACGGGCACCAAGGAGGGTTGTGCTGAAGGCGACTGCGGGGCTTGTGTGGTCATGGTGGGTTCCTTGAATGCGGCGGGCCAAGGTGTTGACTATGTGCCAGTGAACAGTTGCATTCAGTTGTTGCCAACCCTTGATGGCAAGTCGGTCAAAACGGTTGAGAGTTTGAAAAAGCCCGATGGCACTTTGCACCCCGTTCAACAAGCCATGGTCAACTGCCATGGTTCTCAATGCGGGTTTTGTACACCTGGCATTGTGATGAGTTTGGTCAACTTGGTTCAGCTCAATCCATCGCCCAAACGCCAAGATGTCAGTGACGCCCTCAGTGGCAACCTTTGCCGTTGTACTGGGTATGCGCCCATTTTGGATGCCGCGGCCAAAGCCTGCAGCAACAAAGCTGCCTTGAAGCTGGACGATGCGGGTGATGTGCCTTTGCTGAAAGAAATTCAGCGCGCTTCAACACCCACCCTCAGTTTGGAAGGCGACATCATTGTTCAACCCGTGGTTCGCACCCGCAAAGGCAATGAGTTTGTATCGCCTGCCACCCTGGCTGAAGTGGCCGACTATTTGGTCAAGCACCCCACATCCACATTACTTGCTGGCAGCACCGAAGTGGGCTTGCAAGTGAACAAACAATATTCACGCCCCGATCACATTGTGTATTTGGGCAATGTGGCCGAACTCAAACAAGTCAAAGACACAGTTCAGGCTTGGCACATTGGCGCGGTGGTCTCGCTCACTGAAGTTGAAACATTGGTCTCAAAGGCCTACCCCGATTTTGCAGAGGTGCTGCGCCGTTTTGGCTCGCCACCCATTCGCTCTACCGCCACGCTGGCAGGCAACATTGCCAATGGATCTCCGATTGGTGACACCATGCCTTGCCTCATGGCCTTGGGCGCCACACTCACCCTGCGCCGGGGTGACAAAACACGCACTGTGTCTTTGGACAAGTTTTACACGGGCCAAAAACAAACTGTGTTGCAAGCCGGTGAATTCATTGAAGCGGTGGTCTTGCCCAAGCCGCAAGCAGGCCAAGTGTTCCGTGCACACAAAGTGAGCAAGCGATTTGAGCAAGATATTTCTGCCACTTGCGCAGCCATCACTTACAGCTTGAAAGCTGGCAAGTTGAGCGGCGTGAAGTTGGCGTACAACGGCTTGGCACCTTCACCTTGCAGAGCGCCCAAACTCGAAGCTGTGTTGGAAGGCAAAGCACCTGCTGATGTTAAAGCATCAGATTTGGATGCAGCCATTACCGCCAGTTTTGTAGCGCGTGATGGCTTGCGTGCCACATGGGCCTACCGCTCATTGGTCGCGCGCAATTTGGTCCTGGATTTCATTGAAGAACAAACTCAACAAACCACGGAGGTGGCTTAAATGAACGCGCCTATTTCTTTGCACAATTTGTTGCCTGTCTCTGGCATTCAACAAGGCACCGATGTCATTCATGAGTCTGCACATTTGCATGTGACAGGCAGCGCTACGTTCACCGATGACATGCCTGAGTTGGCGGGCACTTTGTATGCCGCGATCATCAAGTCACCTGTGGCGCATGGTGAACTCATTGGCGATGGCATTGACCGCGAAGCCATTTTGAAACAGCACGGCGTGGTGGCGGTTTACACGGCCAAAGACATTCCAGGCGAAAACAATTGCGGCCCCATTGTTCACGACGATCCCTTCTTGGCTGTAGGCAAAGTTGAATTTTTGGGTCAAGCGGTGGCGGTGGTGGTGGCGCGAGAAATGTTGTATGCCCGCGAAGCAGCGCACAAAGCCAAAGTGTTGGTGAAAGAGTTGCCGCCCATTTTGACCATCGACGAAGCCATGGCAGCGCAAAGTTTTGTCATGCCCCCCAAGGGCATCACGCGTGGTAATGCATCCGAAGCCATTGCCAAGGCGCCTCGCAAAGTGAAAGGCAGCACCGAAACCGGTCAGCAAGAACAGTTTTACATGGAAGGCCAAATTACGTACGCCGTGCCGCGTGAAGATGGTCAACTCACTTTGTATTCGTCTACGCAACACCCAGATGGCAATCAACGTGAAGCTGCTGCTGCTTTGAATTTGTCTACCAACGATGTCGAAGTGATTTGCCGGCGCATGGGCGGCGGCTTTGGCGGCAAAGAAGGCAATGCCAGCATTTTCAGCCAGAGCGCTGCTTTGGCTGCATTCAAACTGCAACGCCCCGTGAAGTTGCGCGTCAACCGTGACGACGACATGATGATCACGGGCAAACGCCATGACTTTCGCATCGATTACGAAGTGGGCTACGACGATGAAGGCCATATTTTGGGCGCCGACATCACGCTCTTGTCGCGTTGTGGTTACAGCACCGACTATTCAGGCCCCGTGAACGATCGTGCGTGTTTGCACATCGACAACTGCTACTACATTCCCAATTTAAAACTCATCAGCCACCGCTGCAAAACCAACACCCAAAGCGCCACGGCCTTCCGGGGTTTCGGGGGCCCACAGGGCATGTTTGGCATTGAGACCATCATCGAGCAAATTGCCAATGACATTGGCAAAGATCCTTTGGATGTTCGCATGCTCAACATCTATCAAGACCCTGCTGTGTCTGGCAACCCTGCCACCATGGTCACGCAATATGGCCAAACCATTGCCGACTGGGTAGGCGACAAGGTCATCACCCAAGTGGCCTCCGAAGCTAAATACCGTGAGCGCCGCGACAGCGTGAATGCGTTTAACAAAGTGAACAAGCGCCGCAAGCGCGGTTTGGCTTTGGTGCCCCTGAAGTTTGGCATCAGCTTCACGGCCACCATGTTGAACCAAGGCGGCGCCTTGCTTAACATCTACATGGATGGCTCTGTGAGTGTGAACCATGGTGGAACCGAAATGGGCCAAGGCCTGAATACCAAAATGGCGCAAGTCTGTGCCGATGGTTTGGGCATTGATTTGTCCTACGTTCGTGTGACGGGCACCGATACGCAAAAGGTGCCCAATGCATCTGCCACATCTGCTTCTAGTGGTGCCGACATCAATGGTGCAGCCATCATGAATGCAACTGCGCAAATGCGTGCACGTCTTGCGCCAGTGGCAGCCAACATGCTGGGTTGCAAAGACACCGAAGTGAACTTTGCCAACAGCATGGCCCACGGCGGTGGCAAGTCGGTTGAGTGGACGGCTGTGGCCAAGCAAGCGTGGTTAGACCGCGTGGGCCTGTCGGTGGCAGGTTTCTACATGACACCCGAAATTAAATACGACTTTGCAACACTGACGGGTCACGCGTTTTATTACTACTGCTACGGCGCTTCGGTGAGTGAGGTCGAAATTGACACGCGCACGGGTGAGTGGTGGCTCAAGGCGGTGGACATTGTTCATGACGCAGGCAAGAGCATCAACCCAGCCATCGACAAAGGCCAAATTGAAGGCGGCTATGTGCAAGGCATGGGTTGGCTCACCATGGAGGAGTGCATTTGGGACAAGAAGGGCAAGTTCCTGACACACGGCCCCAGCACCTACAAAATTCCAGTAGCCGGCGACATTCCAGAGCACTTCAATGTGACATTGTTTGATGGCAGCAATTTGAAGCCAACGCCCTTCAATTCAAAGGCGGTGGGTGAGCCCCCCTTGATGTTGGCCTTGTCTACTTTCTTTGCATTGCGCGATGCAGTGAGTGCCAGTGCTGACCACCAAACAGTGGTTCACATGAGTGCACCTGCCACGCCCGAAAAGATTTTGATGAGTTGCGAAAAAGCCAAGGCAGCGGTCTAGCGCTTCAGTCTTGACCCTCGGTGAGGGTGTCGAGTTGAAACTTTCCGCTCTTGTGCCAGAGCCAAACATCTGAATACACCACCTTGCCCATGTGGGCAGGGATGGGATAGGGCGCGGCTTGGCGCACAGTCTTTTCGATTTCTTGCATCACTTCGGGTGCATGACTGGGTGCACGCACCCAGTAGGTTCTGCTGACTTGACCTTGCTTGTCAACTTCGATGTCCAAAACGCCAACAGCGTAAAGCATGGGTGGCATGCGCCCCTTGAAAATTCGAGCGCCATTGAGTTTGTAGAGGTGCTTGGCTGCATCCACTCTGTACTCATGGGCATTCCGAGCATTTGAAGTGGTCAATTGGGGTTTGACGGGTTCTGCAGGAAGCGCAAGGGGTGCCGGAGGTTTGGCAGGCGCAGGTGGCGTCATTGGAAGTGCCTTGTTTGGTGCGGGTGGAGGTGGCGGAGCGGGGGTGCTGCAGCCGCTTAACCACACAGCCAGAAAGAGAGCCCATAAAGCGCAAGCAGCCATACTTGATAACTTCTGGATGTGAACAAGGTGAGTCATTGGGCAATGGCCTCCAAAACAACATGTGCCATTTTGTCACTGTACAGTGTGGTTTGAAAAATCATTCAATTGAAAGTAGAAGCAGGTGCATTGGTTTTCAGAATTGACATTGAAGTTGGCGCAGATGCCGGCTATTTGGATCACGGTGCAACAAGCCCAAGGCTCGGTGCCGCGGGGCGAAGGCACTGTGATGGCGGTTTTTGAAGATGAGTTTTTGGGCACCATTGGCGGCGGTCACCTTGAGTTTGAAGCCATTGCAGAAGCCAGGCGTTATTTGCAAGGGTCTGCAATTGAGCAGGTTTTGCCGCTGGAGAAACGATTTGCGTTGGGTCCTAGCCTGGGGCAATGTTGTGGCGGTGCATTGGTCTTGAAATTCGAACGTGTGACAATTTCTGATGAACATCGTCTGCAAGCTGTCTTGGCAGCACAAGCTTTGAAACGATTTCAGCCTGTGGCTTTGTTTGGCGGGGGCCATGTGGGCAAAGCCTTGGTCAAAGTCTTGGCACCTTTGCCATTTCATGTGAGATGGATCGACAGTCGAGACGAAATTTTTCCGAACGATGTGGCGCCCCATGTTGTGTGTGAACACTCCAATCCGGTGCATGCTGCCGTACCCGATTTGGTGCCCAACAGCCGCGTTCTGATCATGAGTTTCAGCCATGCAGAGGATTTGGATGTGGTGGCGGCTTGCTTGCAACGCCAGCGAGAGCAAAAAGATTTGCCCTACATCGGCCTGATTGGCAGTGCGACCAAATGGGCCACTTTCAAGCGCCGCCTTGCAGAGCGGGGCTTTTCGGAGGCGGAGTTGGAGCAAGTGACTTGCCCCATTGGGGTCCCTGGCATTGAAGGCAAGGAACCTGAAGTCATTGCGGTAGCGGTGGCGGCACAGCTTTTGCAAGCCTGAAAATTGTATACACTTCGGTAAACAGTTTGGAGCCTCATCGATGGAAGCCTATTTGCTAGATTGGGTTAATTTGCTACTGCGGTGGGTCCATGTGATTACCGTGATTGCATGGATTGGTTCGTCTTTTTACTTTGTCTTCTTAGACAACAACCTTTTGAAGCCCAATTCGCCCGATTTGCTCGAAAAAGGGGTGGATGGCGCCATGTGGGCAGTGCATGGGGGCGGTTTTTACAACCCCCAAAAATACATGGTGGCACCTCAAAAAATCCACACCAAACTGCATTGGTTTTATTGGGAAAGCTATTCGTCTTGGCTAACTGGCTTTGCCTTGTTCACCGTTTTGTATTTGTGGAATGCCAGCACTTACCTTATCGATAAATCTCTCATGGATTGGTCGCCCACTGCGGCCATTTCTGCGGCATTGGGCTTCTTGGTCGCTTTCTGGTTCATCTATGACACGGTATGCCGCTTGTTTGGCTTTCGCAAAAATGGTGAACTCATTGTCGCCGCCTTGATGCTCTGTGTGGTGGCATTTGCCTCTTGGTTGGCCTGCCAATTGTTTGCCGGTAGAGCCGCCTTTTTGTTGGTGGGTGCCATGATTGCCACAGCCATGAGTGCCAATGTGTTTGTCTGGATCATTCCTGGCCAACGCAAAGTGGTGGCGGCCATGACCTCCGGTGAACAATACGACGGCATGTCATTGGCCATTCACGGCAAGCGCGGCAAACAACGCAGTGTGCACAACACCTATTTCACGCTGCCAGTTATTTTTGCCATGTTGAGCAATCACTACAGTTTCTTGTACACCCATCCACAGCGCTGGCTGATCTTGTTTGTGATGATGTTTGCAGGTGCCTTGATTCGGCAATTCTTTGTGCAACGCCACGGTTTTCATTTAGGTCGCGCGCGCAATCCTTGGCCTTTTGCGGCAGTGGGCGTCATTTTGATTTTGGCTGTGATTGCGGCCATGGCGCCTTGGGGCGCAAAGAATGTGGCTCCCAATACGCCCACTCAAGCGGCCACTTTTGCACAAGTCAAATCGGTCATTGATCAGCGTTGCCTGAGCTGTCATGGCGAACAAGTTCAAATGAAAAATATTCGTTTGGATACATCGCAAAGTATCAAGCTCAATTCGCAAAACGTGTACCAGCAAGTGAGTGTGACGCAACAGATGCCCATGAACAACGCCACGGGCATTACGCCAGAAGAACGACAACTTGTGGCCAGTTGGTATTTGGCTGGCGCTAAAGTTGATCAGTGACCCGACGCCGCTGTGGGGTTCAATGACCTAAGGCCAGTTGAACGGCAAACTTGTTGTGGCGTTCAATCACATTGCCCAGGTCTACGCTGGTCAACTGACCTTGACTGACCACCACGCGTCCGTTTACCACGGTATAAGCGGCAGGCGCACTGGCGCACAGCATGAGACTGCCAATGGCGTCATGAACAGCGCCACCCGCAAAACTTAAATTGCGCAAATCAAACAAGGCCATGTCGGCACAGAATCCCACACTGAGTTGGCCAATGTCTTTTCGGCCTAAGACTTCTGCACCGCCTCTTGTGGCCAATCTGAGCGCATCACGTGCTGTCATTTCCATAGGGGCTGTGTCGCAGCCAAAAATGGTTTTGCCTTCTGCATTCACATGCGGCGCCTCTAGTGATTTTCTGAGCCGCGCCAACAACATGGCCTGACGTGCTTCGTTCACCATGTGGGCGGCATCGTTGCTAGCGCTGCCGTCAACCCCTAAGCCCACAGGCACGCCGGCTGCCATCATTTTTCGAATGGGTGCAATGCCACTGGCCAAGCGCATGTTGCTGCAGGGGCAATGTGCAATGCCAGTGCGCGTGGCCGCAAAAAGCGAGATGCCTTCATCGTCTAATTTCACGCAATGGGCGTGCCACACATCGGGTCCTAACCAGCCTAGGTCTTGTGCATATTGCGTAGGTGTGCGATTGAATTTTTCCAAGCTGTAAGCATTGTCATGGTCATTTTCTGCCAAGTGGGTGTGCAGGCGCACCCCATAGTGCCTGGCCATCTCTGCCGACAAACGCATGAGGTCTTGGCTGACGCTGAACGGCGAGCAGGGGGCTACGGCCACTTGCGTCATGGCGCCATGCGAGGCATCGTGATAGCGCTCGATCAATCGCTGTGTGTCTTTGAGGATGGCATCTTCTTGTTCCACCACGCGATCGGGCGGCAGGCCGCCCTTGGATTGGCCCACACTCATGCTGCCGCGTGTGGCCACAAATCGCATGCCAATTTCTTGCGCTGCCGCAATGCAATCGTCTAGCTTTACGCCGTTGGGGTAGATGTAAAGGTGGTCGCTGCTGGTGGTGCACCCTGACAACAGCAATTCGGCCATGGCGGTTTGGGTGCTGGCGTAAATCATGTCGGGTTGCAGGCCAGCCCAGATGGGGTAAAGGCCTTGGAGCCAGCTGAAAAGTTCGGCGTTTTGAACGGCGGGTATGGCGCGCGTCAAGCTTTGCGACATGTGATGGTGCGTGTTGACCATGCCAGGAATGACCACATGGTGCTCGGCATTGATCACGCGATCGGCTGTTTGAGGCAATTGGGCTGCTGGGCCAATGGCCTCAATGCAATTGTCTCTGACAAAGACCGAGGCATTGCGAAGTTCATCGCCTGCATCGTTGAGTGTGGCAAGGGTGTGTGCGTTGTGAATCAGCAAGGTGGTCATAGGGAATCATTCTGCACGAAGAAATTGCGTGTGTCCAAGTGAGGCACTACACTCTGACACCATGAGTTCTACGCCCCACCTGCACAGCGATATTCAGCAAAACCCCCGAGCCTTTCTCAGGCAGTTGTTTGATGAGGCGGTTAAGCGGGCACTGCCACTGCACAACACACCGGCTTTTTTACCCAAACCACCCAAGGGCCGAACCTTGGTGTTGGGCGCAGGCAAGGCAGCGGGTGCCATGGCCCACGCAGTGGAAGCCTTGTGGCCGGTAGATGCGCCCTTGTCTGGCATGGTGGTGACGCGTTATGGGCATACGCCGGCCAGACCTGAAGGCGTGCCTGAGCGTTTGAAAATTGTGGAAGCATCACACCCCGTGCCCGATGCGGCGGGCTTGGCTGCGGCGGAAGAAATTTTGTCGCTGACCCAAGGTCTGACCCAAGACGATTTGGTGCTGTGCCTCATTTCGGGCGGCGGCTCTGCTTTGCTCACCTTGCCAGCCGATGGCCTGAGCTTGGCCGAAAAACAAGCCATCAACCAGGCCTTGCTGAAAAGCGGCGCCAACATTGGTGAAATGAACTGCGTTCGCAAGCATCTGTCTCGCATCAAAGGCGGGCGCCTGGCTGCCGCTTGTGCGCCTGCGCAAGTGGTGACCTTGGCCATCAGCGATGTGCCTGGCGATGACCCGTCTGTCATTGCCAGTGGCCCCACCGTACCCGATGTCTCAACATGTGCAGATGCACTTCAAATTTTGATGCGCTATCAAATTGAAATTTCAAACGATGTGCTCACAGCCCTTCAGAATTCAACTTGGGAGTCAACCAAGCCGGGCGATGCCGCATTTCAGCGTAGCACGGTGCATCTCATTGCGACACCGCAACAGTCTTTATTGGCCGCTGCCAGCTTGGCGGAGTCTAAAGGACTGCGAGCCTATGTTTTGAGCGATGAAATGGAAGGTGAGTCGCGTGAAGTGGGCAAAGTCCATGCGGCACTCGCGCGTGCCAGCGCCAAAGGCCATGGCCCTTTTCTCAAGCCCTGTGTCATTTTGAGCGGCGGCGAAACCACGGTCACCATTCGTGCCACGAAAACAGACCCTAAGAAACGCGAAGGTCGTGGCGGCAGAGCAGGAGAGTTTTGCATGGGTCTGGCGCAAGCCTTGCAGGGTCAAGAAAATGTGTGGGCCCTTGCAGCCGACACAGACGGCATCGACGGCATCGAAGACAACGCTGGGGCTTTGGTCACGCCAGATACCTTGGACAGAGGCGCACACGCTGGCCTAAGCTTGGACGAGCATCTGGCGTTCAATGACGCTT